>JAGLYS010000045.1 GCA_023132105.1 Caldifarciminota bacterium | reverse complement strand
AATCGATCCGAGAAATATTGACGACTATATAGCAAGAGACGGGTATAAGGCTCTTGAAAAAGCATTATTTGAAATGAAACCTCAGGATGTTATTGAAGAGGTTAAAAAATCAAACCTAAGAGGTAGGGGTGGAGCAGGATTCCCTACGGGACTTAAATGGTCATTCACAGCACCAATCGAAGGTGAGAAATTCATTGTATGTAATGCGGATGAAGGTGAACCAGGAACTTTTAAGGATAGACTTATCATGGAAGGTGATCCTCATAAACTTATAGAAGCAATGATTCTTTCAGGTTATGCAGTAGGTGCTCAAAAGGGTTATATTTATATAAGGGGAGAATATAAACTTTCAATCGAGATAATGCAGAATGCGATAAAACAAGCTAAGCAATACGGATTACTCGGAGACAATATACTTGAATCCGGTTTTAATTATGATATAGAAATTAAAAAGGGAGCAGGGGCTTATGTATGTGGCGAGGAAACTGCTTTAATCGAATCCGTCGAAGGTAAGAGAGGTAATCCTCGAATTAAACCTCCGTTCCCGGGAGTAAAGGGATTATGGGAAAAACCAACTGTTGTTAATAATGTTGAAACACTCTCGAATATTCCAAGTATCATAGTAAACGGAGCTGACTGGTATAAGCAATTCGGTACGGAAAAATCAACGGGTACAAAGGTTTATACAATTCTCGGACATGTTAATTATCCCGGATTGGTTGAAGTTCCTATGGGGACAACACTTAGAGAGATTATTTTTACATATGGCGGTGGAATAAAAGCTGATAAAAAATTTAAATCAGCTTTGGTAGGTGGTGCTGCAGGAGCATTTTTAGGCGAGGATATGTTGGATGTCCCTATGGATTTCGATAATCTCGGAGAATATAAAGCCGTTCTTGGTTCCGGAGCAGTACTTGTTATGGATGAAGATGTTGATATACTTGATATACTTGAAAATCTAATGGAATTTTTCAATCATGAATCATGTGGTCAATGTTCTCCTTGTAGAATTGGTAATCCAACTATATTAAAACTAATTCGGAAATTAAAAACTAAGGACAACCTTAAGGGCAATGAATGGGAAGCAATAGAAGAGATAGCGGAGGCTATGAAGGAAACCTCACTCTGTGCACTTGGACAATCTCCGATATTACCGATTTCAAGTGCATTAAAATACTTTGGTAAAGAATTAGGTAGATAAGGAGAAATATATGAGTAATATGGTAAAGATAAAAATAAATAATATTGAAGTTGAAGTAGAAAAAGGGACTATGTTATTAGATGCTATAAAGGCAGCAGGATTTAATGTCCCGACACTATGCTATCATGAGGATCTTGAACCAACAGGCGGTTGCGGAGTATGCGTTGTTGAGATGAAAGGGGCTCCCACATTGAAGAGAGCATGCTGTACCCCTATCGATAGCGATGGTATTGAGATAAATACATTCAGTGAAAAGGTAAAAAGAGCAAGAAGAACAGTCGTAGAATTGATACTCTCCGATCACCCGGATGATTGCTTGACCTGTATAAAAAATGGAAATTGTGAACTTCAATCTATTGCTGAAGAACTAGGTGTGAGAGAGAACAGATTTGAAAAAATATATTCCAAAAAAGAGATCGATGAAAGTTCTACTTCGATTGTTAGAGACCCGGAAAAATGTATAAAATGCCAGAGATGTGTCCAGGTTTGCCAGGAAGTACAATCAGTTGCAGCAATTGATATGATACAGAGAGGATTTGATACTATTATGGGATTGCCATTTGAAATGGGGCTTGCAGACACGGTTTGTATTAATTGTGGACAGTGTATAAGTGTTTGTCCTGTCGGGGCAATCTATGAAAAATTGAATGAAAAGGATGTATGGGATGCACTTAGTGATCCTAATAAACATGTTATCGTACAGGAAGCACCTGCAGTACGAGTAGCAATAGGCGAAGAATTTGGTATGGAACCAGGCACTGTAACTGCTGGTAAAATGCATTCGGCTCTTAAGAGACTTGGATTCGATAAGGTTTTTGATACAAATTTTTCTGCTGACCTAACAATTATGGAAGAGGGTACAGAGCTTATCGGAAGAGCTAAACATGCTATATCTACAGGAGATATGAGTAAACTTCCGATTATTACATCGTGTTCTCCAGGATGGATAAAATTCATGGAAACATTTTACCCGAATCTTATGAATAATGTTTCAACTAGCAAATCTCCTCAACAGATGTTTGGTGCACTTTCAAAAACATATTATGCCGATAAAGAAGGGATTGATCCGGCTAAGATTATATCGGTCTCTATAATGCCCTGTACAGCAAAGAAGTATGAAGCGCAAAGACCTGAGATGAGAGCATCAGGATATCAAGATGTTGATTTTGTTCTTACTACAAGAGAATTTGCCAGGATGATTAAGCTTGCGGGTATAGATTTTGCTAATCTTCCCGATGTTACAGCAGACTCACCTATGGGAGAATATACCGGTGCCGCTACAATCTTTGGTGCAACAGGAGGCGTTATGGAAGCAGCTCTTAGAACAGGTTATGAACTCATTTCAGGCGAAACACTTCCTTCTGTCGATTTGAAAATGGTAAGGGGTATGGATGGAGTCAAGGAAGCTGATGTAGAAATCCCCGGATTACCATTCCCGTTAAAGGTAGCTATTGCTCATGGGCTTGGAAATGCAAGAAAGATCCTTGATAGAGTATCTAAGCAGATAGAGAAGGATGGTAAATCAGAGTATCATTTCATTGAAATAATGGCATGTCCCGGTGGATGTGTTGGAGGCGGAGGACAGCCTTATGGTTCTACACTTGCTGTAAGAGCAAAAAGAGCATACGGATTATATAACGAAGATTCAACAATGCTTACTCATAGAAAATCGCATGAGAATGAACAGATAAAACAATTGTATAAGGAATTTCTCGGTGAGCCAAATGGTGAAAAAGCATATCATCTGCTTCATACTAAATATACCAGGAGAGATGATATATAGATAGAAATATGTAATATTTAGCAATCCTGCTTGCGGTAAGGGTTATCTCTGAGCCAAGAGTTTGTAGAAATTAAAAGAAATCTCAAGGCTTATCGCAAGTTTTGAGATTTCTTTTTGAGAGGATATTATGAAAAGAAGAATTGGATTTGTAGGAATAATAATAGAAAATAGAGAAATGTGTATTGATAATGTAAATCACTTATTATCCGAGTATGGTGATATTATTGTTGGCAGAATGGGATTACCTTATTCTAAAAGAGGAGTAAATATAATTACTTTGATAGTCGATGGTAGTACGGATGATATTGGAGCATTTACAGGAAAATTGGGTATGATAGAAGGTCTTAATGTAAAATCGGGAATGAGTAAGGTAAATGAATAATTGTAGCAAGGAGAATGATTCGATTGGAGAATTTAATATATTTTAAAATTAAGATATTCGGATACTGGAGAGATAACAATGAATAGAACTCCCAAAAGCAATAGGCTTCATATTGCAATTTTCGGTAGAACAAATGTAGGTAAATCAAGTCTCTTGAATATGATAGCAGGGCAGGATATTGCAATTACATCCCATATAGCAGGAACTACTACAGATGTTGTTGAAAAATCCATGGAATTATTGCCTATTGGACCTGTTGTGTTTCTTGATACTGCAGGATTAGATGATATATCAGATTTAGCTGATAAAAGGATTAAAAAAACGAAAAAGATATTCGATCGTTCCGAAATAATCATTCTTGTTATCGAACCGAACAAATGGACGGATTATGAAGAGAAGATTGTATCAGAAGCAAAGTATAAAAAAATACCTACAATTATCGTTGTTAATAAAATAGATATAATAAAACCTTATAAAACATTCGTTTCCCATATAAGAAGGAAAGCAAATTACATAATTTCTATCTCTTGTATGAATAAAATCAACAGGAACAGTTATATAAATGAGATTAAGAATGATATTAAAAGGGTTTTACCTGACGATTTCATTAAACCTTTAACGATTGTAGGGGATCTTGTCAGCCCCGGAGGGATTGCAATACTTGTTACACCTATCGATCTTGAAGCTCCAAAGGGAAGATTGATTCTTCCACAAGTTCAGACAATTAGAGATCTTCTGGATAATGACGCTACAGCTATTGTTGTAAAAGAGACGGGATTGGTTAGCATTTTAAAAAATCTGGCAACAAAGCCGGATATAGTAATAGGAGATTCACAAGTAGTAAAGAAAATGTGTAACGAGACACCGATTAATTTACATTGTACGACTTTTTCAATACTTTTTGTTAGGAATAAAGGAGATCTAATGGAATCGGCAAGAGGAGTGGCACATATTAAAAATCTGAAACCCGGGGATAAAGTACTTATTGCTGAGGCATGTTCTCATCATCCACTTGCAGATGATATTGGAAGAGTAAAGATACCAAAGTGGCTTGAGCGATATACAGGAGGGGATCTTGATATAGAGGTTTATAGCGGAAGAGATTATCCGGAGAATATTAATGATTATAAATTGGTTATTCATTGTGGTGGATGTATGCTAACAAGGAAGGAAATGTTAAATAGAACTGATATTGTTAGGGAATCGAATGTACCGATTACAAATTATGGTGTGGCAATATCATATCTTCAAGGTGTTCTGGAGAGAACTTTACTACCATTTCCTTCAGCTCTTATGGCTTATAAAAAGGAAATGCAAAAAATCAGGTAATGGAGGATAATATGGAAATTAAAAATAATAAAAACAGGAATATTCACAGAGATTGGATAAATAGCGTTATTAAGAAGGATGAAATTTCAAGGTATCTTGATAAGGGTAAGGATTTCATAAATGATAATGAAATATGGGAAAAGATATATAAAAATAACAATCCTGACAAGATAAAAATTAGAGATATAATGGATAAGTCATTGGAAATAAAGACCCTGAATCCTGATGAGACAGCTTCCCTTATAAATTTGAAGGATAATGATCTTTGGGAAGAAATCTATGATCTTGCAGGAAAGATAAAGAGAAAGGTATATGATAATAGAATTGTTACATTTGCCCCTCTTTATTGCAGTAATCTCTGTGTGAATAATTGCCTGTATTGCTCATTTAGATATGATAACAAAGAACAAGTGCCAAAACGATTGAGCATCGAAGAGGTAAAGAAAGAAACAGAGGTTTTAGCCGGGGTTATAGGGCATAAAAGGATAATATCGGTTTATGGTGAGCATCCTTCATCCGATGCAAAATATATTGCCGATACTATTCGAGCAATATATGAAGTTAATGTGAAAACAAAGAACGGATATGGGCAGATAAGGAGAGTGAATATAAATGCCGCTCCTATGTCTATAGATGATTTTAGAATGCTTAAAGAGATTGGGATAGGAACATATCAGGTATTCCAGGAAACATATCACCATGAAACATATAAAAGAGTTCATCCTGAAGGTACACTAAAAGGTCATTACCTTTGGAGATTATATAGTCATCACAGGGCAATGGAGGCTGGTGTTGACGATGTTGCAATAGGAGCACTTTTTGGTTTATATGATTGGCGGTTTGAAGTAATGGGTCTCCTGTATCACTCGATTGAGCTCGAAAGGAAATTCAATGGGGTAGGACCACATACAATTTCATTCCCAAGATTGGAACCTGCGGCGAATGCTCCTTTATCTGAAAATTCGAAATATAAGGTATCGGATGAAGATTTTAAAAAACTTATAGCGGTTCTCAGATTATCCGTTCCTTATACGGGCATGATTCTTACAGCAAGAGAATCTGCTGAAATAAGAAGAGAGATTCTACCTATTGGCATTACTCAAACGGATGCATCTACAAGGATTGGTATAGGTTCATATAGTGATACTTACAATAAACAAGATTCCGACAGGCAACAATTTATACTTGGAGATACAAGAAGTCTTGATGAGTTTGTAAGGGAACTTTCTGAGATGGGCTATATAACATCTTTCTGTACAGCAGGATATAGATGCGGGAGGACAGGGGAACATATTATGGGATTACTCAAGTGCGGGAAAGAGGGACATATGTGCAAATTAAATGCTATATTAACATTTCGAGAATGGTTGGATGATTTTGCAAGTGAAGAGACGAAAAAGATTGGTTTGGAATTGCTTAAAAAGGAGATTGAGGAAACAAAAAGGAAATTACCATTATCCTATGATAAACTAATTGAATATTATAAAAGGACAGAAAATGGAGAAAGAGATCTTTATTTCTGAAAATGGATTTATAAATGATCTTAATGCATTATCTAATAAGATAGAAGATAAATTCAATATAAGTGTTTGGTTTGTTGAGATATTCGGGAGACGATGGTCATTCATTGCAGGAAATATTGAGGATTCTATTCTACCAACTGAAAACTATAGGATAAATGACAGATACGGTATTGTTTCAAATAAATGGGAGAAAATTACATTGAAAGAAAAAGACATATTATTTGATTCTGTCAGAATAATTATGAAGAAGTATGGAAAAGGGTGAAATACTTTTCTATTTGAATAATCCTGAAAAATTCGAAATTGTTCGGCAGTTAGCTGATAAAATACGAATGGAATATTGTGGAGATTCCGTACATCTCAGAGGGATTATTGAATTCTCAAACTATTGTCACAATAATTGTTGTTACTGTGGCTTAAAAAGGGATAATAAAAATATTATAAGATATAGAATGAGTGTTGAGGAGGTTATCAATAGAGCCGTAGAGATTGCATCGTTAGGAATAAAAACAGTCGTACTCCAATCAGGTGATGATTTGAATTATTCATGTTGTGATATATGTGATATAGTAAATAAAATAAAGGAAAAAACAGATATGGCTATTACACTAAGTATTGGAGAGAGAGAGAATAGTGAATATAAAGCATTTAAGGATGCTGGTGCTGATAGATATCTACTTAGATTTGAAACATCCAATGAACATTATTATAAGGTTCTACATCCCGGACAAACACTTAAAAGGAGACTTGAGATATTGGATATTTTAAGAAAATTCGATTATCAAGTCGGAACGGGTTTTATAATTGGACTTCCTGAAGAAACAGATAATGATTTATGTAATAATATTATTTTACTTGAGGATATATCACCTGATATGATTGGTTTGGGCCCATTCGTATCCCAATCGGATACACCTTATAACAATTATCCTAATGGTGATATAACAAAAACATTAACTGTTCTTGCACTTGTAAGAATTACGACTAAAAATACGCATATACCTGCTACTACTGCTATAGGAACAATAGATAAGGATGGGTTATTCAAAGCACTGAATAGCGGGGCTAATGTAATTATGCCTGATTTTACACCAATGATTTATAAAGAAAATTATAATATCTATGATAATAAAGTCTCGATTTCTATTGATATGGCAAAAGATGTTGTTAAAAATGCAGGAAGATATATTTCATCGAGTAGAGGAGATACATTAAAGAGAGGATATTAGATTATGTTTATTAAAGGAGTAGATGATATCTTAAGCAAGTTGGAAGGATATGTAGAAATTGAAAAGTATAGTTCAATTTGGCAACCACATATGGCTATAGCAATAATTAACTTTAATATATAGTATATAAATCACA
>JAGLYS010000044.1 GCA_023132105.1 Caldifarciminota bacterium | reverse complement strand
AACAGTTAAAAGTATCAAGTGGCAAGTGACAAGAGCCAATAGCATAGCTATTGAGGGAAAGCCAAAGCTTTAGGGGGCGTAAATCGTAAACCGAAATTTGATAACAGCAAAAGCAAATCCCCGTGTCTATCCTATTCCCATTCGTGCAATTAGTTTTCAATCCGTGTAATTGTAAGGGCAGACCCCTGTGTCTGCCCTCTTTCTCTTCGTGTAATTTGTATTAAATTAGTGTAATAAAAGTTATAAATTTTTCTCTTCTCTTTTGTGTAATTCGTTATAAATTCGTGAATTAGTGGTGGATCTCCCCCCTTCTAATATTATTATGAAAATTCTTTCTTCAGCTGATTTATTGTTTTATTCATTTCAATCTTTACAAAACCAATATTTATATCTGTGTCTGTAACCATGATAAGTATGAGATCACCTAAAATAGAAAAAAAGATATTTACGGAATCTGTAAAAATTATGCAATGAGAAGCGATAACATTATCTATAGAAGAGATATTACTCTCGATATTTAAAGCAACCTTTGCAGCCATTGCAGCTATAAGTTCTTTGTTGAGGGTAGAAGACATCAGAGATTCAATAATTATACCATCTTTATCTGAAAGAATAGTGCCTTTTACAGAAGGGATATCATTTAGTTTTTCTAAATATTTAATCATAAATAGACCTTAATTTCTGATATTAATTTTTTAGCTATTAGATGTACCATTCCCAAGTTTGTGTTTTTTGTTCCTATTATTGTAAGATATGTGTCTGTGGTAAGTGGGAATATATATAAAATTCCTTTTCCAATTTCAATGTATATTTTTTTGAAAGATGATAGCTCTATTATATTCAGAGCTTCTCTCATATCATTGATTGTAAGAGAGATTAAAGCAGTAGTCTCATCAATGTCCATATCCATCTTAAAACTGGAAGTGATAGGAATGCCGGTATCATCGGAAACAACTATACCTATTATACTATTTAAGCTTTTCATTGAATCCCTTATTGTGTTTTGCAAATTATCAAGAATATTGATGCTTTCCTCAAGCTTATCCTCAAGCATTGTTTTAGTTTGAGCATCTTCCAATTTTGCGGGAATTTCATTTATTTCATCTGTTTGTGTGTCAACTTCTTTAGGCTTTTGATTATAATATTCCTTGAATTCCGATGGAATTATAGAAGGAACATTGTCTTTTAGATAATTATAATTTATTGAAAAACTTTCAACATCATTTTGTATTTGATAAGCTTTCATCAAAACAAGTCTACATTCATCATATCCCGGATAAGATTTCAATGTCTGTATACACATTCCTATCGCTTCATTCACCAGCCCGTTTTCAATATACATTGAGGCTAACTGAGCAATGAATAGACTGCCAGGATCATTACTTAAAAGATCATTCTGATTCTTCATATTCTATCCTTTGATATATCGGAATCCTATCATTCTTTAAATTACATGATTCATTTAATAATGCCTTTAATTTCTCCACTTTCTCGATTAGCTCAAAACTTAATTCATCTTTTTTAATGCTATTTATTATTGTATATGCCTTATCTATATTGCCTGTAAAAATATAACTTAGTGTTAAATCATATTTGATTGGAGAATGACTGTTAACATTATTGAGATATTTTTCATAATTATACGCTGCTAAGTCCAATTGACCGGTTTTCCAATAAATCTCGGCTTCCAGTAGCAGTAATGCATTGGGAGTATTCTCAATCAATCTATGGTCTCTAATCGATTCTACTGCATTATTAAATTTGCCATTTTCAATTAATTTTATAATTTGTTCAGTTGTTTTTGCTATTATCTTTTCCCCGTCTTTTGGTATTAATTTGCATATCCCCGTTGTAATTAAACCGTATATTGTTTTTGCTGTTTCAAATTCTTCGCCGGACTTGTCAATAATATCTTGCACATTTCTTTTTCCATTGATTAATGAAATAACCATCCATTCCTTAGGTGTCAAATTTATTTCGTTTATATCTTCTGATTCCATATCAAAAACAACCGTATCGGTTAATGATTTGATTTTCGATTCAATAATACTCCACTCATCGATCTGCCTGGACCCTTCCATAATAAGATTCTCGATTTTGATTGACGGTAAAATTCCAACAGGTAATAATTTATTTATCTGATAATCATCAAAAGAAAAATTGCCTTCTTCCCATTTGAAAATTTTATATATTACAGACATTACTTCTTTTGTTATAATATCGATTAAATGATTTTTGCTCATTATATTGTCATCCAAGAGTTCCTTTAAAAACTCTCCAAGATTGATCTCTGAATAATTTGCATCATATTTTGCTCTATTGCCTATATCGTTTATTTCGGATAGTAATCTATCTTTAATATTTCGAGAGGAGAGATATGATAAAATGACTTTACCGTTATATATATAAATCACCGCTGTGTTATTTATATTAGTATTTATTATTTTAAAAATACCACTTTTTTGTGATAATGATAACATTTGTAAAATGTCAACGATATTCAATTCTTTCAAACTACCTGTAATTGCCATCAAATACCCTTTGTTATTATTGCAATCCAATCACGAGCAACTTTCAAATTATGCCGAATATTTTCTTGCAATTCCTTATTGTCTTTTGCAAGAGCTTCGGCTTTAATCCACATTTCAATCGCCTTTTCTATTGTATTCTTCTCTGCATATATGTATCCTAAAGCATAGTATGACAGAGGATAATTCTTATCGATATCAATAATAGTATTAAAAGCATTAAAAGCTTTATCTTGATCTCCGAGATTATATAATATCTTTCCGTATTCATACCAATATTCAATATTTGCAGGTTTGAGGTCAATTAATTTTTCATAAATCCCTTTAGCCTTATCATATTTGTTGTCAGAAATATAGACTTCACTTAATGAATACAATGCTTTTATATTATTTGGCTGAGTATTTAGTGATTTATTGAAAAATTTTATTGCATCATCATAGTTCGAAGTTAAATATTTTAAAATTCCCATATTTAGATTTACTTTTGGGTCATCAGGTTTAATCTTTAATGACTTTTCGATTGATAAGGTTGCTTTGTCGATTTTATTCAGTGCAAGATATGCAAGCCCAATATTATAGTATGATTCATAATTATTTGCATTTTTATCTATAACATTGTTAAAATAATTTATAGCATTATCAAATTCCTCTTTTTCCAAACTTATTTTTCCTAATAATAAATTAGCATCTTCATCTTCAGGAAATTCTTTCAAAAAAGATAGTATTATATTTTCCGCTCTATTCAGGTCGCCTTTATCTATATAAATTTTTGTAGAATTGGCAACAGCTTTCTTGTTGTTTGGTTCTTTTTCCAGAATTTTATTATAAAACTCCAGTGATTCTCCATATAACCCTTTTAATCTGTACAAATCAGCTGCTATTAATATTACATCAGTGTTTTTAGAGTTATTGTGTAACAATGTCAACATTTGATTAAATGCCTGATCCATATTATCAGCTTTAACAAGTGTGTTTATGTTTTCAATTTCAGCTTTAATCTCAATTCCCTTTTCTTTTTCCTTTTCTATCTTCTTTTCCTTAATTACTTTGTCGGTCTTAAAAAGGTTTTCTATCAAATTTTTCTCTTCTTTTGTATTAAGTTCAATATCTTTTTCTTTTGGTTTTAGTATATTCGGAACAAGTATATCTAATTTATCGGCATAAAAATCTATACCGAGTTTGTATTGATAACTTGAATAATATGGAGAAAGTTTCATTGCCTCTTGCATTATCTTTAATGATTTTTCAAACTCCCCTATTTGAGAATAAGCAAATCCAAGATTATATTTAGCATCGATTATTGAAGGATCAAGAGAAAGTACTTTTGAAAATGATTGAATTGCATTTTTAATATCTTTTCTCTTTAAATATATTACTCCCAAAATATTATATGCATAGGGGTAGTTTTCTTTTAAGTTCAATGTTTTCGTTATAAATTTCTCAGCCTTATCGTAATCTTCCTTTTCAATAAGTAATATTGCATAATTCAAATAAGAATCGAGATACATCGGATTTATATCGATTGCATTTATAAAATATTTTTCCGATTTTTCCATGTCTTTTTGATGTGCATATGCTATCCCTAAATTAGAATAACTTAATATATACTCTTTATCTATATCAATAGCTCTATTATAATAATCTATGGCTTTATTAACACTCCCTAATTGATGATATGCTACACCTATATCATTATTTGCTTTGGGGGAATGGGGGGCTAATTTAATAGATGCTTTATAATTGTTAATAGCTTCGTCGAATTTTCCCAAAAGAAGATATATCTCTCCAATTTGCGTATAAACCATACTACTATTAGGAGAATTCTTTAAAGCAATAACAAATTCTTTAAGTGCCTCATTAAATAATCCTTTGTTTCTAAAACCTATCCCCACATTAAAGTGACTCAGGAATGAATCGGGTGTAGTTTGCAATATTTGTTCTCCGGCTTCAAGTGCCTCTTTATATGTTTTAGAACCTGCTTGCTCGATTTGAAGATTGGCTTCTCCTTTGATATAACTGGGATTTAGATCTGCAGCAATAGAAGATTCCTCTTTAGCTTTTTCCAGATCCCCCTTTTCACCGTAAACAAAACTTAGTAAATAATGGGCATCACTATTTTTCGGATTTATCTCAATTGCTTTCTTAAAGCTTTCTATTGCCTTATCAAGAAGACCGATGTTATAATATGTTTCTCCTGTGTTTGTAAATAATTTATCATCACAAACTTTAAGTTCAATAGCTTTTTCAAATTCTCTTAATGCTTCACTATACATACCAAGGTTTTTATAACAATAACCGGACCAAATGTATGTTTCGGTATTGTTGGGTGTAATAGTTTCTATCTTTCGATATTGCTCTATCGCCTGGATATATTTCCCAATGTTTTTATATATATTTGCAAGTTGTAGTCTAATATCTATATTTTCAGGTTCCTTTTTTAATTTATCTTCGTAGGTAATGAGAATATTTTCATAATAACCGGTTTTTTTGAGTATTGTTTCAAGATTATTTTTTGCTAATGTAAATTTCGGATCAATTTCAAGTGCTTTTTGAAGCATTTCAATAGCATCATCAATCATTCCCTTATTATAGTAAACCACAGATAAATTATTATGAGCTCCTGCATCATTCGAACTTATCTTTTCTCTGAAACTTTTTAATATTTTCTTTTCAGTTTCGCTTATATTTAACATTTTAATCAAGATGTAAAGATTTTAATATAGTTTTTAGAGAATCCGTATCAGGTAAAAATAACATATATCCTTCCAGTTCTTTCTGCCCTTTAATAAATTCAAACTGAGTTTTTATGCAGAAAACAGCATCGATATTTTCCGCATCACCTGAAAGATATGCGGATGTTAAAACACTTGCAGCATCATCAATAACCAGTGCAGGTACTGAAGGAACTACCATCAGCTCCAAAAATGTTCCAAGAGCACTTAGATATGCAGATACAACAATATTAGCAACTTCTTTTAATGATGATTGTTCCATGTCTCCGAATAAAGAAGCGCTATTCGAATCTCTTTCCAGTAAAATATCTATTATATATTTCGCATCATCCTTTGTAAATAACAGAAGTGTTTTTCCGGTAATATCTCCGAGAAAGTCGAGAAGAATGCCTGTTATAATCTCTTTTGGGTTAACCCATAATGAAGAGATTTTTTCTATAGGTATTATCTTTACTTCAGGAACATTGATCATTACCTTATGTCCTATTATCTGAGAAAGAGCACTTGCCGAATGTCCACTGCCTATATTGGCAATTTCTCTTATTCCATCGAGTTGAATGTTTTCAAGATTAGTAATATCCATATCCGCTCCCTGCCGTTAAATAAGATTGTTAATATCTAAAATTAAAGCCATATTTCCTGTTCCAAGAATTGATATGCCGCTAAATAAATTTACATTGTCAAATAAAGGTGGTAAATTCTTTACAACTATTTCCGTTTGTGATTCATATGAATTCACAATTAAAATATCCTTAGATATATTGTCGCCAATTACTATTCCTTGTAATATATCGTTTTTATCTTTTATTTCCGACCCGATAATATTATGAAGCCGTAAAAGAGGATAAACTTCTTCTCTGAGAACGACTATCTCTTGATTATGTATTGTTTCAATATTATTTGCAATAACATCAACAGTTTCCTGTATATTGTTCAAAGGAATTGCAAATAATCTTTCTTCACATGTTACTATCATAGCTTTTATAATAGATAATGTAAGTGGTAATTGTATGGTAACTTTTGTCCAATGTTCAAATTTGGATTCTATTATTAATTTACCCCCCAGTTTTTTAACGATTTTATCTACGGCATCTACCCCTACTCCTCTACCTGAAAATCTTGTAATGCTATCAGCTGTGCTAAATCCACCCTTTTTAATATAATTTATTAAATCCTTTTCTTTCATCTGTCCTACGATTTCTTTAGAGAAGATCCCTTTTTCGATAATCATAGTTCTGATTTTTTCGATATCTATACCTTTACCATCATCGAATATTTCAATAAAGACATTATTTTTTTCTCTTCTCGCGGTTAATTTGATCAATCCAGCAGGATTTTTTCCTAATTTTTCTCTTCTCTCAGGCGATTCAATACCATGATCCATGGAATTCTTTAGAATATGTAATATTGGATCGTATATGCCACTGATCAATGCTCGATCTATTTCTATTTGAGCCCCCTCGATTACGAAGTTTATTTTTTTATTTAATTCCTTTGAACTATCCCTAACAAATCGAGGGAATCTACTAAAAACCTCTTCAAGAGGAACCATACGCATATTACTTACTTCATCTTGTAAGGATGAAATTATTCTTGATATTTTCTGTGTTGTATCTTCTAACATTGTTTGATCTTTTGTTTTGAAATATTCACTAAAGGCGCTTTTGGTAATTATCAATTCAGCTACGATATTTTGCAGTTCATCCAATTTGCTCATTTTCACCCTTACATAAATCAGTTCGCTTTGTTTTTCTTCAGTATGATTTCGATATGACTTATCTTCTCTCCCTTTTTTTTCGATAGTTTTCTCATTGCTTTTCACATCGGCTTTCCTTGTTTTGATAAATACATTTTCAACATCAAGCATATCAGATAAAAACTTTTTTAGTTTTTCCGGTTTCAATTCCGTTTCAACATCGAATATAACTATATTTTCATAATCACCATTTACCATTTCATCATAGGCAGGGATTGATAATATTATTTTTACTCTTTCTGACAACTCTTTGTAAATCACAGCTGCTCGCACACCTTTAAAGTCCGGAGAACCACCTATTTTAATTTTTATAGTATATAAGTTTTCACCCGGAATACTTTTCTTTGTTGTTTTCGATGTTTTAAAAGTAAAATTTTTAATGGCTTTTACTGTTTTATCAATTTTTATCGTTTTCTTTTTACCAAAAATATTATCAAATAGTACCTTAAGCATATCACTGCATTGTAGCATTAAATCGATGAAATCCGGTGTTATCAAAAGAGTATTGCTTCTTACATTTTCTAATAAATCCTCGGTCTTATGGGCAAGGAGTTCCATATCTTTATAACCCATAGATGCAGTCATACCTTTTAATGTATGTATATTCCTAAAAAGTTCTTCAAGTTTCGAATTATCACCCTTCTCGAGAGCTATAATATCGAGAGCAATATGTTCTAAAATTGTAGAAGCTTCCTGATAGAATAACTCCTCATAGTGACCCATATCCATAAAATCTATTTCCTAAGAATTCTTTCAACAGCCTCAATGACTCTTGCAGCTTGAAAAGGTTTCACGACATAATCCTTTGCTCCTGCTTGAATCGCTTCCACAACGAGACTCTGCTGTCCCATTGCACTTACCATTAAAATTTTTGCGCCGGCGTCAATTGAGATAATCTCTTTTACTGCATCTATACCGCTCATATCTGGCATAATGATATCCATTGTTACAAAATCAGGATTTAATTCCTGATATTTATCTACAGCTTCTTTCCCGTTACTAGCTTCTCCGCAAACAATGTATCCATTCTTTTCAAGAATATCTCTTAACATCCTCCGCATAAACAATGCATCATCAACTACTAACACCTTGGTATCCATATATCCTCCTTACAATTATTCAAATAAAGCATCAGTGTTAAGAATAATAACTTTTTCTTTATTGTTCTCACTCATACCCTTAAAATATGCTATATCAATTTTCTCTTTGAAAATTTTAGGAACTTTCCCTATGCTTTCAATAGCAAATTTTACTATACCATCAATTTTATCAACAAGAATCCCATATATAATGTTGTCTTTTTTAACATATACAATACCACTATCCTGTGTTATCTGATCGTCCGATAGTTTAAATCTTTTCCTGAGACTGATAATCGGAACAATAATTCCTCTTAAATTTAAAACCCCTAAAATATATTTATATGCTTTAGGTATAGGCATAACAGGAAGATATTCTCCAATTTCAGTTATATCAATCAATTCAATAGCAAATTGTTGCTGGTCTATTGCAAATAGTAGAAACTGTTCTAATTCTTTTTCGTTCTTTTTCATTATCTAACCTACCTATCATACCAGAAAAAATTTGGTCTGAGTATATTAAGAGGATGAATAAATATATTCTTTATATATGGTTGAAAGACACCGTAATCGAGCCCGTGTGATAGAGGAATGATTGGGCAGTCATCCATTATCTTTTTCTCGGTATCCCTATATAACTGAATCCTCTTTACCGGATCCTTTTTTCCCATGGCATTAATTATTAATTCATCAACTTGTTTGTTTGAATAAAATGTGGAGTTGCCTGATTCTCCCCTATTGTCGCTATAAAAAAGAGGGAAAAGGAAATTGTCCGGATCTCCCGTATCGGCACTCCATCCTAAAGAAAATAATTCAGTTTCTCCTTTGTGAACTTTGCTAATATACTCTGACCAGGGACAGATTTCCAATTCAAGATCTATACCTATTTTTAAAAACGATTTCCTGAAAAAATCGAACCTTTCTTCAATATCCTTTTTTGCTTTTCCTGATATTAATAAACTGACTTTCTCTTTTGCCCCGGGACCAAAACCGGCTTTTTTAGCCAATGAAATTGCCATTTCTTCATTATAATAGTAACCCTTAAAGCTTTGATTATATACTGGCATACTGGGGGGGAAAATGCCTTTAGCCGGAATCGAAGTTGATTTCATTATTTCCTTTAAATATTTTTTTCTGTCTATAATAAATGCGGCAGCTTGTCGAAGTTGTTTGCTTTTGAAAGGTCCTTCCGATTCCATATTGAATCCTAAATATTGGATGCCAAGATCATAGGATTTCACTATATGAGGGACAAGATTTTTATCTTTCATCACCCTTTCCAAATTTTCTTGTGAAAGGGCTATATAATCAAGTTCTTTTTCATAAAAGAGATCTATTGTCTTTTTGTCTCCTATATCTGTATAATATATTAACTCATCTATTAGTGGTTTTCCCATGAAATAGTTTTCAAATGCTTTGAACCTTAAATAGTCATCCGTATTGTCAGACAAAATAAATGGTCCACAACTTACAATTTTATCCGTATTCTCTTTATCTTTAATATATATTTCTTCGTTTGCAGGGATAATACCGGATGATGCTACTGCAAGATTTTGAATAATAGGCATATATGGTCTTAACAATTCAAGGTCTATACAATATTTATCGATTATTTTTATTCCATGTATTTCAGATGATTCTTTTTTATGATATTCTTCTACACCCTTTATATGTACAATCTGGAAATAATTTGATGATGAAGCAATCTTGTATAATGAAAATTCGACATCTTCCGATGTTATCTCCTTTCCATTATGTGCAACTATATTTTTCCTTATGAAAAATTTCAAATTCTTTCCGTTTTCACTGAATTCCCAGCATTGTGCAACTGCAGGGACAATATTTATATCTTGTGAATATTGAGTTAATCCGACAAGGGATGGGTATAGCGATTGCGATGTTGTTGCATCACTGGATCTGTAGGGCAATAAGCATATAGGTTTTCCGCCTATATAATATCTGAAAGTATATAAAGGGATATTTGCGGATGATCTTATTTTAGGGAAGTCTATTTTATTAGTATTCTTAAATTCATTTATATGTTCATAATTTGTAGACATTAATGTTTCAACCTCATCAAGATAATTCGCTATTTTATTAGTTTGCATGGAAAATTCACCAATAATAACGGATTTCATATTTTGAATAATTACCTTTTGATTCTCGACGGATGTTACAACTTCCAAAATTAGCATTCTTAATTGCTCTAAAACGGTTGAAACATTATTACCACTTTCTACGGCGGTACTAATTAACAAATTGGTTTTATTGACAATCTTGAATGTGCTATTTGCATTGCTATTTGTGATTAATAGTGTCTTTTCCATTTCACTTATTATTTTATCAACTTTTATTGCCAATTCTCCCGAATTTTCAGAAAGAGATTTTAAATCGCTAACAATTATATTTAATTCATATTTATATGTTCCCGCCTTAGCTGCTTCTATCCCTGCATAAAGAGAAAGTATTTTTGTTCTAGTCGAAACCAATTTGATCTTTTCGATATTAGCATTTATATTTTTAAATAAAATATTTATATTATTCAAAGTATCATTTGTATTCTTAAAAAGATCATGAAGATTTTCTATATGTTCTGTTATAAATCCCAATTCATTCTTAATATCGTCAAGATTCTTTCCGATTTTCATCTGGGAGTTTTGAAGTTGAGTTGAAATATTTTTTAGTTTATTTACATCTTCCGAAAGGAAATTTATATTGCTATTAGATAGATCATTTAAATCCAAAAGCTTTTTGACATTTGTTTTAAATGTACGGCTAATTTCGATTAGTCTGTTTTGAAAGTCAACATAATCCTGGAAGGTTTTATTATAAGATTTAAATGCATTCTCAAAATCAAGAGTTTTCCTCTCCAGATCAACATCACTTGAGATAGATGAATCCATTAATTCGGTAAAGATATTTTTAAACATAAACACATTTCTCATAATATTTGCTGCAGATTCAGTAAGGTTTTTTATTCTACTTGTGGAAATGAGAATATGTTTTGATATATCGGCTTCCTCTACATTAATATTAGAAATAGTCTGCTTTTTGATATTTTCCTTATCTACAATCTGCTTCACTCTGATAAAATTACTTACAACCTTTTCAGTTTCTTCCTTTATATTTTGCATAAATGTTTTACCGCTATCTATGGATTTTATTATAAATGAAATGTGTTCGCTTGATTTTTCAATGTCACTATTTAATTTAATATTTTCCGTATCTATTTTATCAATAAATTCAGGGATCAATTCAGACGCTTCAAGAGATATTTTAGCTAATTTTCCCATTTCTTGTGCAACAACCTCAAAACCTTTTCCCGCTTCCCCTGCGTGAAAAGCCTTAATTCCAGCATTTCTTGAAGTTTCTTCTGTCCTTTTTGATATACTTAAAACCTCATTAATCGAATCTTTGATTTCAGTAAAATTAGTTTGTAGATCTTTTATATCACTTGCAGTTCTATTGATCCTATCAGGTATGGAAGATAATTCCGTTATTACATTTTCAAATATCTCAACCGTTTCGGTGGATGTTTTTTTAAATGCATCGGAGAAAGTTATAGACATATCGGATGATTCATTTAATACTTGAACGGATGCAAAAATATTCCTGATTTCCTTTTCGATTTTTTCAAATAGATAGGATTGAGATAAACTGATATCCTCAATTTTCTCAGCATATACATTAAGTTCATCAGTTGCCTTACTTATAGTGTCTAATTGTCTGGGAATATTTACAAGTCTGTTTTTGATTAATTTAATATCTTCTTTGATTTCTTTTAAAAAAGTATC
>JAGLYS010000043.1 GCA_023132105.1 Caldifarciminota bacterium | reverse complement strand
GTAGTGTTCCACACCCAATGGAAGAGCAACATTATATAGAATGGATTGAGATAATTGTTGATGGAAAGGCATATAGAGAATTCTTGAAGCCCGGAGATGCCCCTGTAGCATTTTTTCCTATAAAAGGACAGGAGATTACAGTAAGAGAATATTGTAATATTCACAAATTGTGGAAGCTATAAGGAAGTGGAAATGTAATAAGTCAAAGAATGGAAGAAGCAATGGCTTTAAAAAGGAGCGGGGAATAAATCCCCATAAAAAATCCGTTATTTAACAAAAAAAATAGGAAAGGAGTATATATGAAAAGTTTGAAAGGAACAAAAACCGAAAAAAATCTATTAACTGCATTTGCCGGCGAATCACAAGCAAGGAACAGATATACATATTTTGCAAAACAGGCAAAGAAAGACGGGTATGTGCAGATAATGAATATATTCTCGGAAACCGCAGAGAATGAAAAAGAACATGCAAAACGGCTTTTTAAATTCCTTGAAGGTGGTGAAGTAGAAATAACAGCTGCTTTTCCAGCCGGGAAAATCGGTACAACATTAGAAAATCTGAAAGAATCAGCTGGTGGAGAGCATTATGAACATACGGAGATGTATCCTGAATTTGCTAATGTGGCCGAAGAAGAGGGATTTGATGAAATCGCTTCGGTATGTAGATCGATTGCAGTCGCAGAAAAACAGCATGAAAAAAGATATAACGATTTAATTAGGAATATAGAAAATGATAAGGTATTTAAAAAAGATGAGATTGCAATCTGGCGTTGCAGTAATTGTGGTTTTATATATGAAGGAATGGAACCACCGCAGAAATGTCCGGCATGTTACCATCCACAAGCATATTTTGAACTTCTATCGGAGAATTACTAATGTAAAACCATATTGTTATATTCAAGATGGAAAAATTAAAATATAATATTAATGATATTGCAGCATATCTGAAAGACAATGGAATACAACCATCTGTACATAGGATTAAAATATTCGAATATCTTGTGAAGTACAAGAGTCATCCTACTGTTGATGAAATATACTCTAAACTTTTCAGAAAGATCCCAATACTCTCAAAGACAACCGTTTATAATACAATTAGTCTGTTTATAAAAAAGGGGATAGTAGTAGGATTAACAATAGAAGATAATGAGTTAAGATATGATATAAAGGGGGAAGCTCATGCTCATTTTAAATGTATCAGATGTGGTAAATTGATAGATGTTGAACCCAATTGTGATTTGTTTAAGAAAAAGGATGTATGTGGAAACAGGATAATAGAACATCATATTTATTTTAAGGGTATATGTAAAGAATGTTTAAAGAAAATTGAAGGAGGCACAAATGGCAATTAAAAGTATTGTAAAAAATTTGTATAATGTTGGCGTTGATCACTGGGACAGGAAAATTTTTGATAATCTTATTCCTTTACCCGATGGAACAAGTTATAATGCCTATCTTGTAAAGGGGAGCGAGAAGGTAGCTTTAATCGATACGGTTGACCCGGAAAAATTTTATGAACTCGAAAATAATTTGAAAAAATTAAATATAGATAATATCGATTATATAATAGCAAATCATGCAGAGCAGGATCATTCGGGTTCTATTCCATTGATTCTGAATATTTATCCGGATGCAAAAGTAGTTACAAATGAAAAATGTAAGGGTTTCTTGATGGATCTTCTGCATATTAAAGGAGAGGATTTTATTGTTGTCAAAGATGGTGGAATAATTAATCTTGGAGACAAAACACTTGAATTTACACTGACTCCATGGGTTCATTGGCCTGAGACTATGGTTACATATTTGAAGGAGGATAAAATACTTTTCAGTTGTGATTTCTTTGGATCTCATCTTGCAGCAAGTAACACATTCGTTGAAGACGAGCCAAAAACAATACTTGATGCAAAAAGATATTATGCGGAAATAATGATGCCATTCAGAACAATCGTTAAAAAGAATATTGAAAAGCTCGGGAAATATGAAATAAATATAATTGCACCGAGTCATGGACCTATTTATAATAAACCTGAAGTGATTATCAATGCCTATAAAGAGTGGGTGTCGGACGATGTTAAAAATGATGTTGTAATTCCATATATATCGATGCATGGCAGTACAAAGAAAATGGTTGAGTATTTGACGGATGCATTAATTGAAAAGGGGATAAATGTTAAACAATATAATCTTGCGAATACTGATATTGGACAAATTGCAATGTCTCTTGTAGATGCCAGTACTGTTATTATAGGTACCCCCACGGTATTGGGAGGAGCACATCCGGCAGCTGCATATGCAGCTTTTCTTACCAATGCTTTAAGGCCTAAGATTAAATATATTTCTATTATCGGTTCGTATAGCTGGGGTGGGAAAATGATTGAACAGTTGGTTGCGACTGTTCCGAATATCAAAGCTGAAATTATTGAACCGGTACTTATAAAAGGCGATCCTGATGAAAATGCCTATAATGCACTGGATAATATGGCAAATATCATATATCAAAAACATAAGGATATGAATTTGGTTTAAATAGAGGGTGCAAACGGGAATGACAACGCCAACGGGAAAGGATAGGGAATTGTGAATTATGGATTATGAATTAATAAAATTAAGATAAAAATTATTCTCTTCTCTTTAGTGCAAGTCGCTTTCAATTCGTGAAATAAAAGCAAAATATATTTTCCCCTCTCTTAGTGTAATTCGTTATAAATTCGTGCATTAGTGGTGGTTTCCCCTCTCGTCTGATGTCTGGCGTCTATTACTATTTATTTGTGTAATTCATTGTAAATCCCCTTCTCTGTGGTTGATCTGATACTATTTTTGTTGGACACTTTTTGGACTCTTATCTTTTATTGTTAATATTATAAATTGTTTTATTTGTAATATTATGTATTATATAACAATCTAAGGAGGTTGTATGAACAAAAAAGCAGTAATACTATTACTACCTATTTTATTATTCTTGATTCCCGTACTTGTATTTTCAGCAAGTATACAACAGACGGTTTATTTTAATCAAAATGATATGAGATTCTATAAGGTAAATGGTAATGATATGATTGGAATGAAGGGTTGTATCAATATTAAAATACCGGGTAATCCAATCTTACCTGTAATGCCTGCCAAGGTATTATTACCTCAGGGGGCAATTGTAAAAGGTGTGAAGATAGTGGATATACAAACATCGATAATAGGAGACAATTACCTTATCCAACCGGCTGGTAAACCTCAAATCATATCACACCCGAAAAATGAAAAAATAGAACCGAATAAGCGGATATACGAATCAAAAGATTTCTACCCGGGGAATATTGTTCAATATTCGGGGCAGGGATATAAAGATGGTTTTAATATTGCGAATATACTCATTTATCCGGTTCAATATGCAGGATTATATGGGAAATTAAAATTTTCAAATAGCGTTACATTTGAAGTCACTTATGATATCGATTCCAGGAAAATAAAGCAGGAAAGAGAGTATGTAATAGAGAATGTAAGCGGTATAATTTCCAAAATGATTATCAATCCGGAGGATGTGAATATATACCAACCAGTTGTAAAGACAATTTTCGATTCGAGGGCATTGGATCCGGATACAATTGCTTATGTCATAATAACAGCATCGACATTCGAAACAGATATGCAACCGCTTGTGAATTGGAAAACGAAAAAGGGAGTACCTGCGAAAACAGTCACACTTGATTATATATATGCTAATTATTCGGGTAATGATAACTCCGATAGAATAAGGAATTTTATAATTGATGCACATAGCACATGGGGGACAATGTACTTTGTACTTGGTGGACAGTGTGATTTTGAGAATGGAGAAGAGATAGTCCCGAGAAGGGATACTTATTACAAAACCTCGGGAGCCGGTTATTATCCTGATGAAGATACAATTATAACAGACCTGTACTACGGTGGTTTGGACGGTGACTGGAATGCAAATGCTAATTCGGTTTATGGAGAGGTAAATGATAATGTAGATATGTACACGGATGTTCATATAGGTAGAGCACCGTTTAAGAATGCGACACAAGCACAAACATTTGTAAATAAAACACTAACATATGAGAAAAGTATACCAACCGGATATGTTAATTCGACAGTTCTTCCTGCTGTTGAGCTATTTACCTGGTATAATTTCTGGGGAGATACCGTAAACAATGCTCTGGCTGATATTACCCCATCTCCATGGACAGATAATAAATTGTATGAATCATCAGGTAGTTTAAGTCAAACTGCCGTTAGAAATGCTATGAATGATGGGACAGGATTTGTTCATCATGCATGTCATGGTAATGAAACAGGGATGTATTATGCTTCCGGCGGAACTGTTACATCTTTGACAGATATAGATGGGCTTACTAATGGCGATAAACTCGGTATATATTTTTCGATAGGATGTTTTAACGGTGCTATGGACGAGAGAAGCAGTGGTGATCATGATTGTTTTGCAGAACATATCATCAATAACTCTAATGGTGCAGGTGTTATATCTATGTACAATTCGAGATATGGTCTTGGCAACCCTCCTGATTTGGGACCATCCGAGCTTTTAGATACATTATATTTATCCGGTCTTTTTGATAATAACTGTAAGACACACGGGGAAGCAATAGCTTTTTCAAAAGACAATCTTGTACCGATAGCAATAAGCGAAGGCACAGGCGGATGGACAAGATGGTGTATATACGAGCTGAATACATTAGGCGATCCAGAAATTCATCCGTTTACATCGGAAGTTAGTAATTTGAGTGCTACTTATCCATCCACAGTATTTCTCGGTACTAATCCTATAGATGTTCATGTCGAAGATGCATCGAGTAGCTCTCCTGTTGAAGGAGCAAGGGTTTGCATTATGATGGGAACTTCTATATATGCTACAGGATTAACGAATGGATCGGGAAATATTACATTAACACCAAATATAACATCAGCCGGGGATCTTGATATTACAATTACAGCAAGAAATTACTATCCTATTGAGGATACGATAGAAGCTATTGTTGCAAGTGGTCCATTTATTACATACCTGTCAAGTATTATAGATGATGTAAGTGGTAATAATAATGGACAGATCAATCCGGGAGAGACAATAGATTTATCCGTATATCTTAAAAATGTCGGTGTAGCCGGTGCAACAAATGTAAGTGCAGTATTATCGACAACAGATCCGGATATAACGGTAAATACAAATAGCTCAAATTATGGAGATATTTCAGCAGGTGATTCGGCATTAAGTACTACGGATTATAACTTTACTGTCGGAACAGTAGGGAATAATCACAGTATTCCATTTGTTCTTAACATTACATCATCAGAATCCACATGGACGGGTAATTTTTCTCTGATATCATATGCACCTGTAATATCACAGGAAACATTTGTAATAGATGATGCAACAACAGGGAATAATGATGGAAAATGGGGTGCAAATGAACAGGTAAAACTCTTGTTCGGAGTAAAGAATAGTGGTGGTGAGCTTGCAAAAAATGTAAGTATTTATATAACAACAACGACAGGTGGTATAACAATTGATGATGCAAATGCTATAATAGGTGATATAAATGTATCATCAACAGTTACGAATACAACTGATGATTTACTTGCAACATCAAGTAGTGGAATAGATCCCGGAACAATTGTATATATAAATTATACTATAAGCGGGGATAATTTTACCGATGTCGGTGGTACAGTGAATATTACCGTAGGACAAATGAACTATATAATATTTGATCTTGATGGAAATCTTAATTCAGGGACAGTGATGAAGACGACATTTGATAATCTTGGTTATTCAGGCGATTATTATACAGCTTTTTCACCAATGATAGATAGTCTTAATAACTATTCTTCTGTTTTTGTATTTGCAGGTATATATAGTAATAATACCGTTATAAATGATGAAAACGGACAAAAATTAGATAATTTCTGTCAGAATGACGGAGGAAAATTATACATTGAAGGCGGAGATGTCCTTGGATATGATCCTACAAGTTGGTTAAATCCCGGTTATGATTTTAAACCATTGTTTGGAATAGACTATATTAGTGACGGTTCCGGTGATCTCGCAACAGTCGGGGGTGTAGCAACTACATTTACAGAAGGAATGAGCTTCTCGTATAGTGGAGATAATTCTTATATCGATCGTATTTCGCCTACGGGAAGTGGAGCATTCGCTATATTTAACAATTCATCACCTGTATATGGGTGCGGAGTAGCTAAAGACGGAGGCACATATAAAACAGTAGGGCTCAGCTTTGAATTTGGCGGACTTACGGATGGCAGTGGAGTGAGTACTAAGGACACACTTGCTCTTAATATAATGGAGTTCTTTGGTATACACTTACAGGGAGTAGCAATAAACAGATTCAGTGCATTGAAAAACGACAGAAAACTATCCTTTGGAATAAAGGCGAAGGGTTCCAGTTTATTCAGTAACAAACTGGATATAGAATATGGTATCGTGCATAGTGGTAAAGTGGAGATAGAGATTTACAATACAACGGGCAGAAAGATAAGGACACTTATGAGTGCAACGAAGAATGCCGGTTATCACAGGATTAGCTGGAACGGTAAGGATTCGAGTGGCAAGAATCTTGTAAACGGTATCTACTTTGTAACGATTAAATCAAGTGGTAAGGTTAAGAATACAAAGGTAATGCTTATAAAATAGAATATACATTTGACATAAGTAAAAAGGGCGACTTTTTAAGTCGCCCTTTTCTATTGTTTTCCCTCTATATGTGAGAGGGAATAGAAGGAAGGAAGGAAGGAAGGAAGGAATGGAGGGAGAGAAAAAATTATGAATTGTGAATTGTAAATTGTGAATAGAAGAACTAGGAAGAGAGAGAAATAGTGGGGATAATTGCAGATTCCTTTTTTCACAGGAATGATAAGGATGGGAGACAGGAATGACACGGGAGGGAGAAGAGAGGAGAAACCACCACGAATTCACAAATAATGGGGAATAGACATCAGACGCCAGACATCAGACATCAGCCGAAAAGGAGGAAAAATAATCACGAATTTCACTAAGAGAAGGGAATAATTTATTGCTTTAATTACACGAATTAGAGAGAATTTCACAAAAAGAGAGGGCAGACACAGGGACCTGCCCTTACAATTTCACGAATGTCAATTTACGGTTTATCACTTATATTCTCTATCCGTTCCCGCTGGCGATTGGCATTCCCGTTTTCACCCTCACCTCAATCCTCTCCCTGCCTACGCCGAGGCTTCGGCAGGCAGGCCGTCGAGGGCGAGGAAGAAATGGGGATATAGCCACGAATTCTCGAATTTGCAACGAATTACACTAAGAGAAGAGAAATATTTATTGCTTTAATTTCACTAATTTAAGCCAATTTCACGAAGAGAAAACCACGGGAGGGAAAGGGAGAACCACCACTAATTCACGAATTTGTAACGAATTACACGAA
>JAGLYS010000042.1 GCA_023132105.1 Caldifarciminota bacterium | reverse complement strand
CTAAGTGGGAAGCCCATTCCAAGATTATGTATCCCGAGCCTAGTGCTCTTAAGATTCCTCAGAGATTATGAGGTTGATAGGCTGCAGGTGTAAGCATAGCAATATGTTAAGCCGAGCAGTACTAATAGATCGAGAGGCTTGATCATATAAAATATCCCTCTTCATTCAATGTAATTATAGATTATATTCTGGTGGCTAGTATACAATGGAAACACCTGATCCCATCCCGAACTCAGTAGTTAAGCATTGTATAACCGATGGTACTGCTTTGGCAACATTGTGGGAGAGTAGGTCGCTGCCAGATTTAAAAATAGAAAAGGATAAGCTCTGCTTATCCTTTTCTGTAAAATTAAAATGTTATTGATAAATTTATTGAAGGGGAATAAACAATGCTAAAATTAACATCCTTAAAAACAGCTATGTAATTAACATTTTCAATGGATATTACAGAATTTAGATCGATACCGTTTCTTTGAATGATATATAATGAGTTAAAGAATCTCTGGTATTCGTAGTGTGTTGAATCCGAATACTCATTTTGACAATAGAATCTTAACACACCGATACCTAACGAAATATATGAAAAAAACATATAATCTATTTTTGAAAGTATTGACTTATGAAGATAGTCAAGTGGAATATCATAATCCACACCTATAGAATAACCGGAATAAGCATAATACTCCGTAGGGGTTTTATGTATTTCGGATTTCACAAAGGCAGGAATGATACCAATTCTATTGACAATGGGTATTTCCATATAAAAGTTACTACCAAAACCGTAATAAGGGGTATAGTTTAATCCACCTGATAGTGTATAAGAATTTAAACAAAGTGGAATTAAAAGAAGAAGGAGTAGAATAAAAATCCTATATCTCATGATTTATTACTTCAATAATTCTTTTGGATGTACTGCCATCCCACAGCTCGGGGATATTTCCTTGTTTACAGTTCCCATTTAAGCAATTTTCAACATTTGAAACTATATCTTTGGTTTTTGTTCCTACAAGGATATTACTTCCTATATCAATAGTAATCGGTCTTTCGGTATTCTCCCTGATTGTAAAACAAGGGACATTCAAGAAAGTTGATTCCTCTTGTATTCCTCCCGAATCTGTAATGATACATCTTGAATCGTTTTCCATTGACAAAAGATCAATATAACTGAGAGGATTTATAATCTTCAAGTTTTTAATCTTACTCAGTTTTATATTTAATTTCTCAGCCATTTTGACAGTTCTTGGATGTATAGGGAAAACGATCTTCATATTTTTAGCTATTTCCTCAAGAGCTCCTGCAATTGATCTAAATACCTCTTCGTTATCAACATTTGATGGTCTATGCATAGTAAGAAGTATAAAATCCTTTCTGTTAAGATTAAATTCCCTATATTTTTCTCTTGATTGTATTTTTTCAAGATTGTTTATGATTGTATCTATCATTATATTTCCAACAAAAAATATTTTATCTTTTGGAATACCTTCCGATATAAGGTTTTTATCCGCTCCCCGCGAATGTGTAAAAAGATAATTGGATATACTATCTGTAATAATTCTGTTAATTTCTTCAGGCATTTTTTTATCATAGCTTCTTAGTCCCGATTCAATATGTGCTATCTTAATATATAGCTTGGCAGCTACAATTGAAGCTGCCATGGTAGTGTTAACATCACCTACAACAATCATTAAGTCCGGTTTGTTTTCCGTAAGTACAACCTCAATTGATTTCATAATTTCAGCAGTTTGATAACCCTGAGAACCGGAACCGATATTAAGATAATGATCAGGGGGGTTAATATTAAGTTCATCAAAAAAGACTTTTGACATATAGTAATCATAATGTTGTCCCGAATGTATAAGAACTGTTTTATATTTCTTATTATTTTTCAATTGAATCAAAAGAGGAGCAACTTTAATGAAATTCGGACGAGTTCCTACAATTATAAAAATTTTTTTCATCAAACCTCCGATTTGTTTGAATACTATAATATAATATGTATTGAAAGTCAATTACTTTCTAATTATTTCCTCTCCCTTTATTCCCTCTTGATGAAGGAGGAAGCAAAGTGGGATATAACCACGAATTTCATTAAGGAGGAATATTTTAACTTTCCCTCCTCATTGTGGGAGGGAATAGAAGGACGGGGAGATATACTGTGTCATTGTGAACGAAGATGAAATAATCAAAGTGCATAAATGCAAGCACAATCACCGTTCCAATATTCTATTGACAGTGGAGACGCAATATTTTGTATCTCCTTAATATCTTGTGCTTATAAAACATTAGACGCAAAATATTGCGTC
>JAGLYS010000041.1 GCA_023132105.1 Caldifarciminota bacterium | reverse complement strand
TATCCATCGAATCCGTTATGAATAAATTACCATTATAAATCATCTCCTGGAATTCATCGTAGGTGTATGTTTCTCTCAATAATTCAGCATTAATAGTAGCTCCGTATTTCGGACTCCAAAGCATTGGATAAATAATTTTCGTGTTACTATTGTTGGAAATTATTATTTCCTTTAATCGATAAAGTGTTAAAAATTCCGAGCTAAACATTGACGAATCCGACATATTGACAGGACTTGACTGCAATACGATATAATCCCAATTTTTACTGTTTATCATATCCTCAACCATCTGTGTTCTGCTTAGATATTCAAGAGATGCTCCGAGAACTGAGCAATTGTCGACATATATATTATCGCCTGTTTTTCTACAAAACATTTCGAACATTAATGGCATATCGTTGTATATGGTATAGCTATTCCCAATAAAAAGAACATTTACTTTACTATTATCAAAGAACGAACAACCTGAAAATATTATGGTACAAAATACAAAGAGTATTGCTACATATCGTTTATTAAACATGATCTATATCTAAACAATATCCTGAATTATTTATAATCATTCAATAATAGCTTCTCATCCATTAATATTATGTTGTATTTTTCATAAGATTTACAAGCATTTTAGCGTTAATAACAGCTTGACCTGCATGACAATTATTAAAAAAGGCATATATTTTGGATACATTCCCTAATATATTTTTAATATCCTTTGTAAAATCCTTTAATTCATTATTATTGTATAGATAATCATATCTGTCAATATTCTTTTTATACCAATTTTTATTTCGACCATGAAATCTAAAATACGCAATATCATTTGCTTTAACTATTTTATAATTCGGCAATTTATCGAATTTCGGCAAATCAATCGTACAAATATTAATTTGATTGTTTCTTAACTCGAAAATATATTCATCCCTTTCCCAATATCTGTTTCTAAACTCTACAAACATAGGCAAATCACCATTTATATCCTTAATTTTCTTGATATAATCGAGGGTTTCCCTCTTTGGAAAATAGAAAGGAGGAAATTGATAAAGTATACCCCCCAATTTACCACTTCTCTCCATTGTAGTAATACTTGCTCTGAAATTTTTAGCGATATCAAAATCAGGTTTCAACTCCCATGTTCCTCTTTCTATTGCATCATGAGTTATACCTTTGTATGCTTTTATAATAAAATTAAAATCATCCTTACATCTTCTTATAAATGAATCGTAAACTCTTCCTGAAATAATTTTATAATAGCTAACATTTAATTCAATGGTATTGAATTCAAAATTGTTAATGTAGTAATCAAAAATATCCTCTTTTTTAATTTCATCAGGATATACTTTCCCAATCCAATCCTTAAAATAAAAACCACTTGTGCCAATTTTAATATCCATTATAGAAATTTAACATATAATATGGCATTAATCAATTGATATTAAAATTAAATAGTTTAATTGATTTAATTCGATACCTACGATACAATTTGATACCTTCACATAAACTTTTATATATTATATAATATCTTATGGACATAAATAGATTTAATAATTATCTTTTCAGTATTGATAAATCATTAAGAATAATGTCAGATGAAGAATTTCTTACATTTAATAAAAAACTATATAGTTTAATTCGGTTTTCCAAAGAGAAAAAGAGAAAAGAATTGGATGGAATATTCGATGCTACTTTAAAAATAAAAGATCTGGGAGCATCTCTTGAGGCTGCGGAAATATTATATAACGACTACATTTATTTTCTTGAGAAAAACGATCGAATAAAGGCATATAAAAGGGCTTGTTATGCAATATCTCACGGAGTATTGCGCGCCGGAAGTCCGTTTTTTATTGACTTTATGTATAGAATGATTAAAGAGGTAGAAAAACATTGTAAATACAAGTCCTTTCTTGCTTTCTTTCTCAATATAGAAGGCATATACAACCATATACATTTTAAATATAAAAAGGCTAGATCTTCATACAATAAAGCATTGGAAATTATTAAAGATATATCGTCTGAACAGTTTTATAGAGATACGGGATATAAAAAAACTTTGTATATAAGTTTAATAAAAAATAATATTAGCGATATTGATCTGCAAATATTATACAGAAATGGATACGATAAGAATCTGGCAAATGAAATTCAAAATAATATTCAGGATGTACCTAAGGAGGATGAATATTTTTATATTATTACACATCTAACTCTTGCAGAACTACTAGCTTTTACTGAGCAAAAGTATAAAGCTGATAAAATATTTGCAGACTTGAATAGAATAAAAAAACCTGTGCATAGAAAGTGGATAGAAAGTGTCAAGAAACGAATAATAGCCAACTCTTACTATCTTAATGGACAATATGAGAAAGCTCTTGATTATGCAATGGAAAATTTTTCAATTTCTATAAAGACAAATTTAATTATTGAGGAAAAAATATCTCTTAATTTTTATTTTAATTTACTTATAAAAATAATGAATAGAGATTCAAAATCATTATTTTCATATAAGAATCAAAAGATGTTTACTGACAACATTTTGAGAGTTCTAACCGACAAAGACTGGTATACAGGAAGAGACCATTCAAGAGAGGTTCAAAATCTTTCAGTAAAGATAGGAGAATATATGAATCTACCTTCAAACAAGATGGCAATTCTTTCCCTTGGTAGTTTATTTCATGACATAGGAAAATTAAACATCGGATGGTTCACACTTAATAAGGTTTTTCCCTTATCAGAGCTGGACTGGGAATTAATCAGGACACACTGTGCTGAAGGAGAAAAATTAATAAATAGGTTAGGTCTGGATTCATGTTCTTACATCGTTAGGGATCACCATGAGAGACTGGATGGTTCCGGATATCCAAATGGTATAATAAATTTAGATAGATTGACTCAAATTACTGTACTTGCTGATATTTTCGAGGCTTCAACAACACCCAATAGAAAATATAGAAAAGCAAAAAGTAAAGAAACAGCAATTAAAGAGATAAAATCCTTCAGTAATGTATTAATATGTAAAGAGGTTATAGATACATTTTTACATGTAATTGAAATCTAATATTTATGATTGAATTATTTAGTTATTCAATATCCCCTTTCTCAAATATGGAAATTTAACCGTAACGGTTGTTCCCGCATTTTCCTTACTTTCGATACTAATATCCCCATTAAGATCCTTAACAAATTCCCTGGTATTATATAATCCGATACCTACTCCCCCATGTTTCCTTCTGGTACTCCCGTCAATCTGAACAAATTTATCAAATATAATTTTCCTCTTAGCTTCCGGGATACCTATTCCGGTATCCCTTATCGTAATAATAACAAGTCTTTTCCCAATCGTTTCATCTATGGTAATCGTTATTTCACCTTTCTCTGTAAATTTTACTGCATTGCCTAACAAATTATTTATAATACTATTGAATTTATCTTCATCCGCTAAAATGACATAATCGGAAACAGAATAATTAACTACAAAATCCAGGTTTTTCTGTTTTGCTAATCTGCTATATCTCTCTTCTGTATTTTTAATTGTTTCAATCAAACTAATTTCACTCCATTTTTCTCTATACTTATCCTGTATTAATAACAATGTCGAAATTAACTCACTTAATTTGTTTGCATTCTTACCTATTTTATTTACCGCTATCTTTTGCTTTTCATTTAATTCCCCTACTGTTTCATTTGAAAGACAGTTAATAAATCCAAGGATTGTTGTTAATGGTGTTTTTAATTCATGTGATACATTTTCTAAAAACTCATCTTTTATAATATTATTTTCCTTTAATTTATCAATTGTTATATTAAGTTGATCAATATATCCTTTTATACTAATTCGCATTTTCTCCATTGTTTTTGATATATGAGAAAATTCATCAGAACCTTCAAGGAGTATCGAACTGTTGAAATCACCATTTTCAATTTTTATCGCATTCCTTTCAAGAATTTCAAGTTTTTGTGTGCTTGCCTTGGAAAAAATGTATCCTGTAGCAATCGCGATTAAAAATAAAACAATCTCAAAAAATGCAAAATAGAAAACAAACTGTCTTGTATTTGCTATAATATTTTTCAAGGAATAAATAAAAGCGACTGAATAGAAATGCCTTTGCCATTCATCTATATATGGGACTAAAACGATATAATTATCTTTATATTGCATAATGGAAATATCAAATGACATTAAACTTTTACCCGGAGATTTATTTAATATTTCCTTTATATTTATATTTTTTTTATTATATTCATATATCAATTCCCCATCGGTTTTATATATAAATATACTTGTAAGATTTTTATTCTTTGTTGTAATATCATATATCGTTCTTCTTAAATAAATTTCTCCTATATGCTCACTTTCCAGATGGCTATTTATAATACTTTCCGTATTAATTGCAGAAAAAGCGATATAGCTTTTCTTTGAATTATTTTCATTGCTATTTTTTATACTGTTGAATGTTAATATACCGAATATCAGGAATATTATCATAAATGAAATTGACAAATTGATCAATAATTTAATCCTAAATGTCATTTGAAAATAATCTCCCTTATACTTATCTTACTATCTGCTCTTGGATAGAAATTTACTTTATCAGAAATAAAATAAAAATCCTTTTCGAAGACAAGAGGAATAATTGGCATATCATCTAAAATAATATCTTGTATTTTCCACTCTATACTATTTCTTATTTTTTTATCCATAATATTATCAAGTTTATCCGAAAGACTATCAACTTCCCTATTATTATATCCTGACCTGTTATGAAATCCTTTATTTGTCTTTCTATGAGAATAGAACATATCATTAATAATGTCTGAACCATCATCAAGAGCGGGAGCACTTGCTATTAAAAAAATATCAAAATCAAATGAATCAAGTATTTTAAAAAGTTTTTTTGCAGAAAAAGTATCGGCTATTATTTCAATACCTATAGGGGCTAATTGCTCTTTTATGAAATTAATCATATCAATTCTTCTTGGAGAAGCTAATAATTTACACTTAAAAGGGGTTTTTATGCCTGATTTTTTCATATAATATTTTGCAGAATCGGAATTGTATAAATTCTCCTTTCTTTTCGGATTAAAACCGAACAACAGGGGAGAAATAAACTGATTGGCAGGCACGGCAAGTCCTTGATAT
>JAGLYS010000040.1 GCA_023132105.1 Caldifarciminota bacterium | reverse complement strand
TATTTTTAGATGACTCTGTTATGAAGGATAGCTTGAGGAGAAGTACTTTCTTATAATTTCCGGCATAAAGATGATCTGTAGTAAAAGCACTCCACATATAACCACATGAAGCAGCAACAGATGACAATCCGTTTCTTCTCGATTTCAATCTATCCTGTATCTCATTCGATGTTAATAAACCTACCTCTACCAATTGATCCTTACTTTTATTTTCTCCTAAAACCGCTGAAGCACATTTTGCGGCATATGTCAGTTCCATAGCATTTGATATTGTAAAGTTCTCATTCATTACGAATTTTTGATGATTAAAGTCCAGAACTGTCATTCTAATAATCAATCTATCTTCAATGTAGTAGTATTTGAATATAAGAGCTTTTGAATATTTCCCATTATTGTATTTATTCGAAATTTCGTTTTTATCACCCCAGTATTCTGGAAGAGTGGTATCTGTTTTCATTACTACATTAAAGTCATATATTCCGGTCAAATTATCTATAAATAGATTTACAAATGATTCTCTTGCATCCGTGTCGATTGAAGTTGGTGTATAATCAAGCAAGATGATGTTTTCCGAGAATATGAGAATTGGAAAAAGAATTGCTATAAATAATATTATTTTTTTCATAATTTCTCCTTATGGTTTTTGTTTTTTAGTGATTTTATGATTCCCTGAAAAGATTTGTTAAAATTATCTATTCCCTCTTGATGAAAAAGGATATATTCGCCCGAGTTATTGCTAATTTCCATTGATAAAGTTGTTTTATTGATAATTATTTTACTTTTTACCTCCTTTGTATTATTGTTTTCATAAGATCTATTCAATAATGATAATAATAAGCATACTATGTATATAAGGAAGAGTATCTCTATTGTTTTTATTGTTACCTCTTTTCTTATCTTCATTAAAACCTCCATTAATTATACTAATGCAAATCACATACCAATAATGTAAGTGGCGTTATGATATGACTTATGATTTATCGAGTATTTTTAGTGTGAATATATTTCCCAAATTTGTGAAGATTCTTCCACTATTTTATATCAATAATTTTAGCTTTTCAATTATATCATTGAGGTTATTGTTTTCCGCAAGCAGCTGATATTCCCCTTATATCTCATATTCATTATTCTTAGATAATATTTTCATCATTTAGACAACTTCTCTGTTCCGGTATGATAATTTGTTTTGCTTTATCTATTGAAAAATATTTCGCATCGACTGCATCATCGCCACCAACAGGTTTCTTGTCATCTACTAAGACAATATAAGCAATAATTATCAAATGTCCGTATATATCAATTTCAGATGATTTTACATTATATAAAGATTTTATTGTTCCCGATAATCCTGTTTCCTCTTTAAGTTCCCTTAAACATGCATCTTCCGCTGTTTCTCCATATTCTATGAAACCACATGGGAATGCCCATTCTCCCAAATGAGGTTCGATCCCTCGCTTTATTAATAATATATTTCCTCTATTTTTAACTATTGCACATACGGAGGGGGGAGGATTCTTATAATATATATAGTTACATTTAGGGCATGTTAGTCGTTCTTTATTGTTAAATACCTTTATTTTTAATTTGGTTCTGCAAATAGGGCAATATTTATGTTTTGTCATTGAAATATTTTACTTTCCGAAAAAATATAATCACCCCATATCTCCCATGTGGAAGGGGAAATGGAGTTTATTATCAGTTTAACATAGCCATCCTTTAATTCGATGAAATACATATGCTCCGATTCGATAATAGGTATAGGTAAATCATAACTTACATTGGTGAAATCGTTAAATGTATCCGATTCTACAATGCCTAAATCCGCTATTCTAAGATTAGTATTATCGGATTTCTTAAACCATAGATAGCCATCATGTGATGGATATGTAGTATCCACAGGTTCATAGGGATACCAGTTTTGAACGATTATATCATTGTTTGATGGGTATATGGAATCAGGTATTCCATTTGAAAAATCAAAACCATATGTGAAATCTATATAACACGATTGATAATTATTAATGTTATTATTCGAACAGGAAGCAAAAATAATAATCAGTAAAATCAATATCTTTTTCATAAAATAAATATAATGGCGTAGTAATCCAATGTCAAGCGGAATATACTATAAGTGAGTAAATAAGCATAGAAATATTAACCGGTTTAATTAAACCCATCAATGTCATTGCGAGGATTGAAACGACCTGTCTGCGTGTAATGCA
>JAGLYS010000004.1 GCA_023132105.1 Caldifarciminota bacterium | reverse complement strand
CAAAGCAATCTAAATTCACTCTTGTGAGATTGCTTCACATCGTTCGCAATGACACAGTCTTTTTGTAAATCGTTAACCGTAAATCGTAAATTGAAAATCGTAGGGGCACGATGCATCGTGCCCTAATCCGTAAAAGCTATAAATTATTCTCTTCTCTTTCGTGTAATTCGTTGTTATTTCCCTCCCCTCTCGGCTGATGTCTGAAGTCTGGCGTCTGATGTCTATTCTCCATTATTTGTGAATTCGTGGTAGATCTCTCTTCTCTTTTCCCCCCTCTCATCCAGATTCTTCCAAAAGCAGATTGTCATAAATGAGAAAATTTTCTATAATAGAAAATTAACGGAGGTAATGTGAAGTATTATCTTTCCATTGATTCGGGAACTACATCTATTAGAAGTATATTATTTAACGAGGATTTTAGTATTGTCTCTATTGCTCAGGAGGAGATACCTCTTATTTATTCGAATGATGGATGGGTGGAGCAGGATGCGAATCTTATAATAGAGTTACAGAGAAGGACAATAGAAGATGTTATTAAAAATTCTACTATTGGAATTCCCGATATAATTGCATGCGGCATTACGAATCAGAGAGAAACGACAATACTATGGAACAGGAAAACAGGGAAACCGATATATAATGCAATAGTCTGGCAGGACAGGAGAACAGCCAAGTATTCGAATATCCTTAAAAAGGATTGTTTTGAATTTATAAGAAAAAAAACAGGTCTGATTCCGGATCCGTATTTTTCAGCGACTAAAATAAAATGGATATATGAAAATGTTATCGTAAAAAACAATATCCCGATTAATGACATAATATTCGGAACGATTGATACATGGTTGATATACAATTTATTGGAAGGTAACCCGCATTATACCGATTATTCGAATGCTTCAAGAACAATGATATTCAACATAAAAGATTTACGCTGGGACAATGAATTACTTTCAATATTTAATATCCCTGAAAGTATTTTACCAGATGTAATGGATTCCAATGCGAATTTTGGGAATCTAATTATTATGGGAGAAAAAATACCTGTAAAAGCGGTACTTGGCGATCAGCAATCAGCTCTCTATGGGCACTCCGCTTTTAATCCTGGGGATACCAAAATAACTTATGGAACTGGGGCTTTCATATTAATCAATATCGGAGAGAGATTACTTTTTTCCAACAATAATCTTCTCTCTACAATTGCATGGTGTAAGGATGGTGTTATTACATATGCAATGGAAGGGTCTGTTTTTATTGCCGGTGCAGTGATTCAATGGTTAAGAGACAATCTTAATTTTTTCAATAGTAGCAAAGATTCGGAATTGGCAGCCATAAAAGCAAATGAAAAAAGCGATGTATATTTTGTTCCTGCATTCGTAGGTTTGGGTGCACCGTATTGGAGACCTGATGTGAGGGGTGCTATTGTAGGTTTAACAAGAGATACGGGGATACCTGAAATTACAAGAGCTGCATTGGAAGGGGTGGCTTTTCTCGTAAATGATCTTATAGAATCCGTTTGTAATGATTTAAACATTATAGAAGAAAAACTTTTTGTCGATGGAGGGATGAGCAATAATGACTGCTTTCTGCAATTGCAATCGGATATATCCAATATGCTTGTCGAAAGACCTGTTAACACGGAAATGACCTCTCTCGGTGTTGCATTGCTTGCGGCAGGAGTTGGAGATTATAAAGCAGAGGTTGATAGAATATTCAAGCCAGAGATAAATTTGGAGATAAGAGATAACAAAATAAAGAGATGGAAGGATTTAATCAGGCAATTAATTAAAGAAGGTTAACAGATAACTGCCGAATTAGTAAAATTTTAAAAGGATTATAGAATAATGAAAATAGCAAGAATAATGTTTCTAATTTTATTGACAATGTGTTCGATACTCTCAGCAAATGAAGATATTAATATTGAAATAAATAATTATTACAAATATGGCAATTTCAAAGAGTATATAAAAAATGCAAAGAGATTGAAAATACCGGATATTTACGGAAAAATAGGAAAATCCTATTTTTTTCTAAACAATTATCCTAACGCATTAAAATATCTTTCTATGGGTTATAATGAAACAAAGGAACTGGATCTACTCAATTTCTACAGTAAATGTATGGAAAAAGTAAAGGATTCTGCTACAATATTTGCTCTTGGTAGAAAATATTTGGCAGATAGCGATTATAACTCACTTGCCATAGGTATGTATCTTAATAGTACGAATGACACACTCCTTAATTGCTATGTAGATTCTATAATTAGCAAATATAGAGGAAGTGAATTGTCATTTGTAGCTCAAGAACGATTATTTTATAGAGAATTAGATAAAAACTGGTATAATGATTCACTTAAAATATCATTTTTAACGGATTATATTACAAAATATAATGATACATATTGGCATAATGAAGCTGCAATCTATTTAGCTTTTTCTCTGGCTGAATTCGGATATAAAAAGAGGTTAAATGAGCTTCTTGCTGATTCTCTTCTTTATATTGAAGCGAAAGCACATATTATAGATAAATTAATTGATCTCGGATATTACAGGAAGAGCATATATAATCTGCTCAAGGATATGATTGAACAACCCCTGGATAAACCGATGTTTGTAAGTGAGGAAAAATGGGAATTGGATAAGAAAAGAACATTTAAAGTTTTAAGGCAAAATCTTGCCCGTTATTATCTTAAATACAAAAAAATAAGATTTGCAGAAAAGATTATCGATGAAGCTATTGATTCAATGCCATACGATAATAATGATTATATTTCAAATGCCGAATTATATTATTATCTTGCAAAAATTCAAATAAAAGGAGGAAAATATTATGAAGGGAAAAAAAGTATTATCGATGGACTTATTGAAGGATATTATGAAGATA
>JAGLYS010000039.1 GCA_023132105.1 Caldifarciminota bacterium | reverse complement strand
CCAGTAATACCTCTAATTTCAAACCTGTTCCCGATGTATTTAAAGAAGATGTTAAATAGCCATATGTACCACTGAAAGCATATGTTAAATATTTTTCAAAATATCGCTCAATACTATATATATTTGAAAATGATTTTTTAAAAAAACTATCACTTATATTCTTAATTAATGCAATGTGATTATCAGCATTTACAAGAATAAAGGTGCTTAATATATCATCAGCTATAATACCTGTCTTTTCTTTTTCGGTTTTGAAGCAATCGGTTCCCAGCATTAGATACTCTTTCAAAAGCAAAAATTCTTCATCATTCATATTGATTCCGTTGAAGTACCTAAAATCGTTTTTATTTTTATATGAACCGATAATTGAAAATATCTCTTTCTTTAACCTTACCATATTCAATAATCCCGCTTTTTCAGGGAATACATAATTTGAAAAATTTCTATATAACATAATTCTTGACATCAATACAACATCCTGATTAATCGAATCCACATTTACCCATTCAGGAATTATTCCTATTAGGTTATCTACATCTGCCGTTTTAATCTTCTGCACTGAGTTTCTCCCTTATAAGTTTTAAATCTTCATCAATACCATAAGCTGCTTCATAGTCCTCTTTCCTGATTGCTTCTCTAAGATCCTTTTTCAATCTAAAGTACTCACTCTTCAATTTTTCTCTCTCATCCCTAATTTTGGGGATCATACCAACATGAATGAAAGAGCCATGAACCAGGTTAAGATTTTTCTCAATATAATTGGAAAAAACCGTATAACAAAAAGCACATCCTGGTCTTCTGTCATTGTGAATCTCTTCAAGTGTCTTTCCACAATTAGGGCAAACAATACTTATATCAAGTTTCATCTTCTATCCCCATATAATAATGATTTTGCAGTTTGCCGTCAACCAGATAAGCTATTTTATTTGAGTATTTCTCGACAATTCTGTCGTGAGTAACAATCACAAGTGCAATTCCTCTCTCTCTAACAGCATTATACATTATATTAAAAACTATTTTACCTGTTTTTCGGTCTAAATTTCCTGTCGGTTCATCGGCAAAGATAATCATTGGTTCCGTTACCAAAGCCCTTGCAATAGCTACTCTCTGTCTTTCCCCTCCTGAAAGGTGCATCGGTTTATGATATTGTCGGTTAATCAATCCCATATCTTTCAATAAAATTTTCGCTTTTTCCATTGCTACCGAATAATCTATATTTTGAATAAGTAGAGGAATCATTATATTCTCAATTGCACTAAATTCCGAAAGAAGATGATGAAACTGAAATATAAAACCAAATTCTCTATTTCTTATGTCGGATAATTCGTCATCCGAACTACTAAAAACAGATTTATTCTTAAAAACAATATCCCCGGAATCAGGTCTATCCAGAAGCCCCATAATATGAAGAAGTGTACTTTTTCCTGCTCCGGAAGGTCCTATGATAGTGGTAATTTCACCTTTATTTATATCCATATCTATTCCGTATAATATCTTTAATGGTTTTGAATTATCTACATATGATTTCTTAATGTTTACAATTTTTAATATATTATTCATATCTTATCGCCTCTTGGGGTTCCATTTTTGATGCTTTGTATGCAGGATAAAGTGTTAGCAAAAAACTTATTAATATTGCACAACCAGATACAAGTAAGAAATCACTGATATGCATCTTTACAGGCAATGTATTTAACATATAGACCCCTTTAGGCATTTGAATAAATTGATACTTCCCTAGCAAATATGATATTGTAAATCCTGCTATGTTTCCCAAAACAGTTCCTATAAATCCAACAAATATACCCTGTAAAACAAATATCCACATAACATCTTTCCTCTTAGCCCCCATTGCTCTTAATATACCAATTTCTCTTGTTTTTATTGTTACAATCATAAAAAGCATTGCAGCTATATTAAATGCTGCTACAATAGTAATAAAACTCAATATTATAAACATTCCGATTTTCTCTAATTTCAATGCGGAAAACAGACTTGAATTGAGATCAATCCAATTATTCGTTCTATAGGGATACTCTAACTTCTTTTCCAGCTTTCTTCCGAATACTCTTGCATTATATATATTCTTTATCTTTATTTCAATTCCGGTTATTCTGTTTCCCATTTCCATTAAATCCTGTGCATCACTCATTGATATATATGCTAAGCCTGAATTATATTCATAAACCCCTACATCGAATATACCTGTGACTTTAAATCTTTCTGACTGAGGAATTAATCCCATTGGAGTCATCGTTGTCGTATGTGGGGAAAATACCTTGATTTTATCTCCGATATGTATTCTCATATTATCAGCAAGATCTTTTCCAAGTATAATTTTCTTATTCCCCAATTCAAATTTTCCTTCTATAATGTGTTTCTTTATTTTAGAAACCCTCTCTCCATATTTTTCATCATAACCTCTCAAAACAATGCCATCCGTATAATTGCCATTATTTAGTATAACTTTTGTATATATAAATGGAGCTGATGATATAACTTCAGGTTCTTTGTTGACTATTTTCAACAGGGAATCGTAATTCGCAATAGGTTCATTGTAATACCTAAGCAGAATAACATGTGCACTGACACCTAATATATTGTCTCTGATGTCCTCCTGCAAACCATTCATAATAGGCAATATAACAAGCATTGCAGTTACACCGAGAAATATACCCGCTATAGATATTATTGTCGTTATCCTCTGGAATGTATTGCTATTTCTCGCCCAGAGATATCTCTTTGAAATAAATATTTTATACACTATTTACTCTTTAAAAGTGGGAATAAGATAACATCCTTTATCGTATCACTTCCGGTTAGTAACATTACAAGTCTATCTATGCCTATACCTATGCCACCCGTAGGAGGCATCCCATATTCCATAGCTTCAAGATAATCCTCATCGATTTCCTGAATTTCCATTTCACCCTCTTTTCTTAATGTCATCTGGTATTCAAACCGTTCTCTCTGCTCAAGAGGATTATTGAGCTCACTAAATGCATTTGCATATTCTATCCCTAATATAAGAAGCTCGAATCTTTCAACCTTCGATTTATCATCACGATGTAACTTTGCAAGAGGTGAGATCTCTTTGGGCTGGTTCATTACAAATGTTGGATTTTTAATGTTTTTTTCAACCATTACTTTAAAAATCTCATCGATAATTTTTCCCCTGCCAATTTTTCCTTCAATATCTATTTTATGGTTTTCACAAAATGTTTTCAGTTCTTTAATTTCCATTTCTTTGATATTTGCACTTGTATATTTCTCCAAAGCATCATAATAGTCTATTCGTTCCCATTCTCCTCCAAGTTCGATATCCTCCCCTTTATAATTTATTTTTGTAGTCCCGATTATGTCTATAGCCATCTTTTGAACCATATCCTGAACAAGATTCATCATATCGTTATAATCGGCATAAGCTTGATATATCTCTATCATTGTAAATTCGGGATTATGTGTTTTATCAATACCTTCATTCCTGAAATCCCTTGCAATTTCATATACTCTTTCAAGTCCACCGACAATAAGTCTTTTAAGATAAAGCTCATCCGAAATCCTTAAATATAGCAGCATATCCAATGTATTATGATGTGTATTAAACGGGCGTGCAAATGCTCCGCCATATTTTGGTTGCAATACGGGCGTTTCTACCTCTACAAAATCAATTGCATCAAGATAATTTCTTATAAACCTTATAATATCCCTTCTCCTTATAAAAAGGTTTTTCGTTTCATCATTCATAATCAAATCAAGATGCCTTTTTCTGTATTTTAATTCAATATCTTGAATACCATGATATTTTTCAGGAAGGGGTAAAAGGCTTTTGGAAAGCATTGTTAATTCATTCACAGCTACCGTAGTTTCTCCTCTATGTGTTATAAATATCTCCCCTTTTACACCGATAATATCACCTATGTCAAGAAGTTTCACATTTTCATAATCGTCTTTAAGTATATTTATTGAAAGATAAAGTTGTATAATGCCTTTTCTATCTTTTATCTTAATGAATGTTGTCTTCCCCTGCCTTCTCATAAGCATTATTCTACCTGCTGTTGCAATGTTCGTTTTATCTTTTATGAGAATATCTTGATTTTCAAGTAATTCCTTTGTTGTATGTGTGATATCAAATCGATAAGGGTACGGATCAATTCCCTTTTCTATTAAAGCATCCATTTTTTTAAGCCTTTGCTCTCTAAATTCATTAATGCCAGCCATTATTCCTCCTGGTTATTCTTCAAATTTCTTAACAAATATCCTTTAATAAATATATCAATATACCCGTCCATAATTTTTTCAATATTTCCTGCTTCTATATTTGTTCTGTGGTCTTTTACCAATGTGTACGGTTGAAATACATACGATCTTATCTGGTGTCCCCAGGAAATATCGGATTTTTTTTGAAATGCATCCTTATTTTTTTCATCCTCTTGCTCACTAAAATATTCATAGAGTTTTGCTTTTAATATTTTCATTGCATTTTGTCTATTCTTATATTGTGATCTTTCTGTCTGAGATTGTGCAGTTACTTTGGTGGGTAAATGAATTAATCTTACTGCCGTACTAACTTTATTTACATTTTGCCCGCCTGGTCCTGACGAATGAAACATTTCCAATTTAATATCATCATCCTTGATTTCAAATTCAACATCTTCTATAATCGGATAGACATAAACCGAAGCAAATGAAGTATGTCTCCTGTGATTCGAATCGAATGGAGATATTCTTACGAGTCGGTGAATACCAGATTCCGACTTCAGATAACCATAAATATTATCACCACTTACTTCGATTACCACATCCTTTC
>JAGLYS010000038.1 GCA_023132105.1 Caldifarciminota bacterium | reverse complement strand
TTAGACGCAAAATATTGCGTCTCTACACAGAATCTCAATTTATATTGATTTGCCGTTTTACTCCTTGCAATGACAATATATAAATCCGAAATATTGTTCATAGAAAAAGTGTCCAAAATTTAAAAATTGCAAAAAAGCATTATCAATATCATATAAATGTCGTAGTTAAAACACTTATGTAATTATTTTATAATTTGCAAATTATTTCACTATTTTAGACTGTTTTTGGACATAAGCTATTTTATACTTATGATGTGAATATATTAATCTTTAATTGAGGAGGATTCATGAAAAAGCTGTATATAACTATTTTACTTGTAACTGTAAACATTATATTTTTATCGGGTGCTAAGATATCACCACTTCTTAGAGCAGGTCTTTGCAGTAGAAGTAAAACGGAAACAAGTTTAACTAAGATTACACCCGTTGCAATAAGAGATGGCAAAATACCCGTTATTATTAAATTCAAAGAAGGATATATCCCCGATGTAAATAATATTCAGACAATATCAGGTAATGTAGCTACGGCATTCATAACCGAAGAAGAGTTATTGAAATTGGAAAAGGATGAAAACATATTATTAATCGATGGTGCAATTATATTGAATACTTTTTTGAATGTAAGTACACCTGAAACAAAGGCGGATCTTCTCAGATATGGTTCGGCTCCTGTTTATGACGATTCAAGTTTTACAGGTAAGGGTGTAGTACTCGGTGTTGTGGATACAGGTATCGATTGGTCAATGGATGATTTTAAGGATGCTGTCGGTAACTCCAGAATTGCATATTTATGGGATCAGACAAATAATTCCACAGGGACACCTCCCTCAGGATATACATATGGTGCGGAATGGACCAATACACAAATCGATGCGGGACAATGTGATGAAGAAGATGATCCAAACAATGCATGTCATGGCACACATGTCTGTGGAATAGCCGCAGGCAACGGTGCGTCAACAGGTAACGGTGTACCTGCTTATACATATACGGGAGTAGCTCCCGAGGCAACAATCATTTTTGTAAAGACCGATCTTATGGATAATAGTATCATAGATGGTGTTAATTATATATTTCAAAAAGCAGATCAATTAGGTATGCCCGCATCCGTTAATCTTTCTCTTGGCGGGAATACGGGACCTCACGACGGCACTACAAGTTTTGAACTGGCAATGAATAGTTTTACAGGTCCCGGTAAAATAATTACTGCCGCAGCCGGCAATTCAGGTGCTGACAGTATTCATTCTGCGGTTACAGTACCCAATGGTAGTGATATTGATATACGCTTTAGAACCGAGGATTGGTTAATGTCACTTTTTATCGGTGTATTGCCTGTTATTGTTGATATATGGCACGATGGAAGCGATGATTTCACAATTTCGGTAATCAGTCCTGATGGAGGAACGGTTTACGGACCTGTTTCGGCAGGTGATTCCGTTGTTTCAAATCTCCCTGATGGTAACGGAACGGCATATATATACGGAGATATGCCTGATCCGAACAACGGGGATAAAGAGATGGCTGTAATTTTTGATGTAACATCGATACCGTTCCTCGGAGGCGGATATACGGGCGATTGGACTATTAGATTGCATGCCAACAGTTCGAGTGGCAATACGACACATTTGTGGAGTGCAATCGTATACTCGGCATCGATGGTTGATAATGTAGATATGAATATGACTATTGCAATGCCTGCAACAGCGGATAGTATAATTTCCGTGGCAGCTTATGTAACAAAGAAAGAATGGACGGATGAGACAGGGGCACAGCAATCATATTCGGGTCTTACACAGGGTATTTGGGATCCTACGATTGGAGCAATTGCTGATTTTTCCGCATCTGGTCCCCGTAGAGACGGAGTAATCAAACCGGATATTGCCGCACCTGGAATGGGTATTGCATCTACAAGAGCTTCGAATGCAACGATGAATCCTATTACCGGTGGAACCGATATTGAAAAAGCAACGGAACAGGATGGTAAACATTATATAATGCAGGGAACAAGTCAGGCATGTCCGCATGTTGCGGGAGCAATTGCAATGATACTCGAAGTGTCTCCGAATTTTAACCCTTCCGAAATTAGAGATATATTAACTTCAAGTGCTATGGTCGACGGGTTTGTGGGATCGACTCCAAATAACAGGTGGGGGTCCGGTAAAATGGATGTTTATAATGCGATTGTAAATTATGCTCAGGGGATAGTAAGTAAACCACAGTTAAGAAAGAGTGAAAATATCAGATGCTTCGTTAAGAATGATGTTCTCCTTATATCTGGAATAAATGAAGCAATGGCTGATGTAAGTATAATGAATATTGCAGGAAGGGTTGTTAAATCCGCACAATATAAGAAAAACGGTCTGGATATAGGCAATATGATTCGAGGTATTTATTTTGTGAACATAAAAGGGGTGAATTATTCTGTTACCCGAAAGATGAATTTAATTAGATAAAATCTCGAAACCACCGTTTAATCAAAAAGAGAGGTAGACTTTTATCCACCTCTCTTTTTGATTAGAAAGAATTTAGATAATTCTTTTTATATCACATTGTTATTTTATAATAACAAGTTTTCCCGTTGCGGTATTATTCTTTGTTTCTATGTGATAGAAATATGTACCTGCGGGAACTTTTTTACCATTGGAATCCTTTGCATTCCAGGTTAATGTATGGTTTCCAGCTGATATACTGCTGTAAGTATCTTTTATAATTGTTCTGCCAGCTGTATTAATTACACTGAAATGTACAAAACTATTTTCCTGCATAGTTAATGAAATCTTTATTTCACCGGATGTAATTGCAGGGCTTAAAAGTTTTACAGTGAATCTGTCCGGAGTGATTTCCGATATTTTCCGTATACCTGTTACATCTGCCGTGTGATAGATTTCAAAAACTGAGAGATAAGAACCGATATATCCTCCGGAAGTCGTAAGTTGTCCTTCATTGGCTTTTGTAGTAGAAACCGGAACCATTACACAACCAAAATTAGAGCAAGCCGTAGGCTTGTCAGGTAAGGTTGTCCATCCGACATTCGATTCGTAAACATGCGTTTCGGCAGTATAGGGAGAACCACCTGTAACATAGAATTTATCATTCCAGACATCTCCACCCAGTCTATATACACCTGTACCCGGTTTATCGATCCCATGAGACCATGTAATATTTGCAGGATCCGTCGGATCGACAACGCCGATAAGAGTTACATTCGTATAACCTTTGGTATTGTCTATTCCACCGGCAACGATTATCGTGTCATTACCAATATAACCTGCTGTTGCACATGTTCTGGCATCGGCAGCCGGTAATTGTGTTACGCTTGTGAAGAATGAATCTCCTGCGATATCATATAGCATTACTATTGTCGTCGGAACCCAACCGGAAGGTCTGCAACCGCCGATTATATATATATAATTATTATCTTTTGTTGCAATTGCCGGATCTCCTATAGTACCTGGTAGGGATTTGGTTGCATAAGTGTCAAGTTCAACATCATATATTGTTATTAAACCGTCGGGTCCAGCTGTTCTTGCACCGATCATATATATTTTATTATCAACAGAGCAATATCCGCCATAAGTAGATGCTGTGGGGAGTACTGTTCCTGCTGTCCATGAAGTCCCGTCAAAGATATAGTGATTATTCTGTGGTCCCGGATTACCTCCGAATACATGTAAACACAAATTACCTCCGATTGTGGAATATCCGGCATAAGGTCCACTCGATGTATATGGCATATCGGTGCCTATTTCCCAAAATGTTGTTGTACAACCTGTATACTGCGATAATGTGTCATTAAATGGAACTTCATCAACAAGTTCGGTATATACTTCGGTATAATATATATGAGCATCTGCAAATGTTACCAAACCGAATGTGTGGGTTGTATCTGCAAGCGATGCAAAATCCGTTAATGTAATAGTTTGAGTGAATACCAGATTCCATGAATCCGTTGTATCATAAACGGTAGCCGTTACATTAAATGTTTCCTGAACCGGTCCGAAATTATGAATCGTAGCAATAACATCATAATCTCCGGGTCCTGCAAATCCTGATGGAGGACCTGTTATTGCTGTAATACCTACATCATGTCCGATAGGTGCGAACAGAAAAATATTATCAAATGACGCATACCAGGAATTATTTCCGTTGTTGTATGTAAAAAATAATTGTATGGAGTCAGCAGTCATATAAGCCGACACATCAACCGAATCCAATATATTAGGACCTATATCACTATTATAACGAGCAACTTCAACGGGGGTTTGCCATACTCCGCCTGAGAATGTTTGGAAACATACTGTGAATGTATCCGCACCAGCGTAATTTTGGTATCCGCAACCCCATTTGAACCATTGCATATTAGTCGGTGGAACGACAACAGGTGAATAGCAAGTATCGAAAATTGTTACACCACCTGCAGCATCCGAATCAATCCACATCGATGAATCACCCGGATCAGGAGAAACGGCATTACTATGTAATCCTGAAGCCTGAACCGCCCAGCCTTCGGGGAATGCCTGTCCATTTGTATGAATCCAGCCCTGTGGCCCGTCTTCGAAATCCCAGAAATAGTTACCGATAAGTTCATTGCCATAGAGGACGAAACCCGCTTCAACAGTAGATCCAAATACAGTAGTTGCATTAGTCCAGTCATTATAGCCTAATGCAGGGCATCTTAAATAGGATTCCTGCAAATTCCCTATACCTGTCTGACCCATTAAACCTGTTTGTCCGTTGACAGAAAGAACATTAGATGGTTGAACCTCAATCCAATACTTTGCTCCACCCGGTATTACAACGGGTGTTAGAAAAGTCATATCTATTCTCCATTGGCCGGCAGCACTATCAATTTCCGTTGCTACATAATCAGCTTTTTCAACGACTATTTCCATAATAGCAACATTTTTAGGTATAGGTGTACCTATTCCGCTGTCTTCATATACCAAGAAATGTATGTTGGGAACATTGTCCCAATTTGTAAAGCCGTTCCAATTATGCCACCAGGTTGTAATCGAATCTATCGACCAACTTAATCCTGTCGGATCGATATCATCGGTTAGATCACAATCAAAAGGATATAAACTATCAAGCTGACTTAAATAACCAGCTGCTAAAAGCGTATCGGGTATCTGTGCCAATAATACACCTCTTGTTCCTTTTAATGTATTCTCAAGATGATGACCCGGGATTATTGCACTTGAGCTGCTTTTTGTTAGTACTTTTTGATTTGGTGCAACATCGGCATTACTTGTTGCGAATAAAACCGGTGTAAGTATAAGTAGAAAACAAAGTGAAAATAAAATCATGTTTCTCTTCATTTTTCCTCCATAGTGGTTAAAATTTAGATTATAAATAGCTTTT
>JAGLYS010000371.1 GCA_023132105.1 Caldifarciminota bacterium | reverse complement strand
TAGGTATATTAGGTATAATTGAAGACAAAGAATCAACTAAAACGGAAATTAAATATGCCAAACCCTTACCGAAGTTTCTTCAGGAAATAATAAAAGAAATTGCCGAAGTTATGAAATTACCAGAAATCTGGTTGAATTCAGGACCATCAGATTTAGTTAAATTGGATCTCCCAGAAGGGCTTATTGAAAGATTATTAAAAAAAGAATATGGTGATAATTTGAATATTTATATAATACATAGAATTGATCAAATTCATTTTAAATTATATGCTGCCGTGGACACAGGTCCGGGAAGGCATTTTGATGATTTAATGGAATTGAATCCAAGCGAAGAAGAGATAATAATAGCCACAAGATGGGTGATTACCCAGGATCCGTCGGAAGGATTTAGAGAAATTTTAGTAGATATGCTGGAGAAGATGGGCTATGGAAAAGCCATTAATAAAATTTAGAGAAAGTATTCTTAATAGTATTATTGAATTATTATGGAGTCAATGGAATAGTATTGGATTGCCTGGAACAATGAAATCACAGAATAAATTTAATGTTGATCCTGAAGCAATGATTGCATTCTCACTAAATATTTGCAGATTTGAACCACGGTTATTTGATGAAATTATCAATTGGATGGATAATAATGGCTCATTAATAAATATTCAGCGTTTGAGAAATATTATTAATAAGGAAAAATTCAAAAGCATAGAAATCATTCAACCAATAGCAAGAATATTGACACAAAGGAAAAAATACAATAAATGGAAGAATCTTTTCGGTGAATTTAATATTGAAAATAATAAATTAATATCTGTGTTCCGAAAAAAATCAGGAGATGATTATCCGAAATTTGGACAAATGGATTCCACTTTTGAAAAATATGGTTACTATAGGGGAGAAATTGGTTATAGAAATTTATCGGTAGGTATCCCGACAAAGAATTGGGAAGCATTAATATTCAAAATAAGAATGTTATTTGGTGTAAATGCCAGAGCAGAAATCATTAATTATTTTATGGTTGGTGATGAATCGCACCCAACTCAATTAGCAAAAGAAATATATTTTTATCAGAAAACAGTGCAGGATGCATTGGTAGATATGTATAATTCAGGACTAATTTTAATGAATAAAAATGGACGCGAAAAGAAATATTATATTGACAGACAACATTGGTATAACTTCTTTAATTACAATAATCAACAAGAATGTTGGATTAATTGGGTAAAAATATATAAAGCATTCGAAATTTTATTAGAATTTCTTTATAATTATGATATGTCTGAGGATAAACACATTATATCTGAATTTCATATAAGAAAGATAATGAAGGAATTTAATGAATATATAGGTATTTCTAATTTAAAAGTTTCTCTTCCTGATTATAATAAAACGAATTACAATCCTATTGATTATTTAATCAAGCAAAGCAATAAGGTATATTTAGGATTGATAAGCAATAAGCAATAAATTCATGTTTAAAGAATTGAAAAACATCATCATACCTGCGATAGCAGGAATCTGTTTGTATTTCTTGTTTCCCAAGATTAACATATGTATATAGATGAAATTATATGTATGAAAGAATACATCTATGATACCAATAAATGTGACACTTGACTTTAAGATAACAATAATATTGACATATATATACTATTGCCATACAATAGTGATAATAAATGAAAATGGTAGATGGGTATACTATGAATAAAAAATCTTCAATCAAAGCTTTTATACTTAATTTTCTCTTCCCCGGTATTGGTTTTGTATATATTAATATAAATTTTACTATTACAATCACAGGAATATTACTGTTTTTGGTTACTATTTTAGAACCTTTCTCTCTATATATGTTTCAAAAAGGAAATACGGGTATAGTCCTTTTCGACATCGAAACATATAAAATCAATATTGCAGTTTGGTTGATTCAGCGTCTATTATTTGGATTATTTGCTTACGGATTAGCTACATTTTCAAATAATAGATCTAAAAATAGTCAGGATGAAATATTTTGCTGGTATTGTGGAACAAAAAATAAACAGGTTGCAAATTATTGCTTGAATTGTGGTAAGAAATTAGCGACTGTTGATTCTAAGAGTTTTGAATCTTATGATTAAATGTAATAAGTGTGGGGCTAAATTGCCAAACAATGCTAAATTCTGTACAAAATGTGGTTCTACTGTAGAGATAAATAGGATAAAGATAAAAATAGTAATATTTATATTCTTTATTATTGCTATATTAATTGCAACAGCTTTATTTTTTGTTAACAGAAGGATTGCTCCCGAAAGGTCCGAGCAACATATGTATTTTAAAGAGATAGATGCAGCTATGGATATTACTAACCCTATTGTACAGGATTTTGTTTCAAATATTGTAAAGAGATACCCGGGTGACACCGGGATTAATAGGATATGTTCTATATTCGATTATCTTTGTAAAAAATGGAAAATAGTCGATTATTCGAAAGGAATAGACTATATTTCCCCTACAAGCAATTCTATTAGCAATGGATTAACGGGGGATTATGACGATTTTGCGATATTAATTGCTTCCGTTATTGAATTGCTTAATGGAGAAACAAGGATAATAATTGCTTCAAATGATTCTATATTACATGTTTATACTGAAGTATTTGTAGGGAATGATAATAAATATGTAACAAAGGTTGTAAGAAATCATTATAAATGTCTTATAGACAAGATATTTGGATTTCCATCAATAGATAAGGTATATTACAGAATAGATTCAAAGGGGAGAATCTGGCTTAATTTGGATCTTAAAAACAGATATGCAGGGGGATTATATTTCGATTCAATAAGAGAGCATATTTTTTATCCTTCTAAAAGAAAAATATAACTATGGGAGAGATGAATTAACCACGGAGAGGGAGATCCACCACGAATTCACCAATTTATAACGAATTGCACAAAGAGAAGAGAATATCTTTTTACCTTGATTCCACGAATTAGAGACAAATTGCACGAATTGAGAAGGGAATAAATTACAACTTTATTTCACGAATAATGAGAAATAGACATCAGACACCAGCAGAGAAAGGAAGGAGAGAAACAACGAATTTCACTAAGAAAAGAGAACATTATTTTCTTTAATTTCATTAATTGTGAATGTGTCATCCTGAATTTATTTCAGGATCTAAGAGAGATTCAGGGAGGGAATAGAATGGAGGGAAGAAGCAAAGTGCATAAATGCAAGTACAATCACCATTCCCATATTCTTTATTGACCGTAGAGACGCAATATCTTGCTTCTCTTTAATATTTGGTGTTTATAGAACATTAGACGCAAAATATTGCGTCTCTACACAGAATTTCATTTAGATTGCTTAGTCGTTTCACTCCTCGCAATGACTATTTTCAATTTACAATTTACGATTAACAATTTACGGTTAACGATTTACAAACCTGTAACTTGGCTCTTGCAACTTGTCTCTACCATGTTTTCCAATTGTCTTGACATTTATATGTCATTGTTTTATAGTAATACTGCTTATGAGGGAATGCGGTGAGATTCCGCAGCAGCCCCGCTACTGTATGTGGTAACGAAATCTCATAAAGCCACTGTTTTTTCTAAACGGGAAGGCGAGAAAGTAGAATGCCATAAGCCAGGATACCTCACATCTATTATATCCTCGCGGGTGGGATATAATAATCTTTTTAACCCGCACGGTGCAAAAATATAACAGGAGGTATCTAATGAAAAGATATTTTATCGCCGTGCTGCTACTAATGTTTTCCCTATCACTTCTCGGTAATGCTACTTATTCAATACCTACAACAGTTGTTACAGCAGATAGAATAAGTGTATCGAATGATAAGACATCATACAGGGTACAGATTATAACAAAAAGCGATATTAGAAAGCTACATCTATCCAATCTTTCTGAAATTCTTAATTATTCTTCAAGTATTATTTCAATGGATAACGGATATGATGGCTCTGTATCCAGGATTTCGATACGAGGAGGATTCTCATCCCATATTCTTTTTATGATTGATGGAATTCCTATGAATTCATCATTCAACGGTTCTCCATCCATATCTTCCCTGCCTGTAGAATCTATTTCAAGAATAGAAATCATAGAAGGTCCTGCATCTTCTATGTACGGAACAGGTTCGATTTCAGGTATTGTAAATATAATAACGGATAAATCAAGACACAATGAATTTTCTATCAGTTTTAAGGATAGGAATACTTACAATGCGAGTGCTTCTTTATATTCGCCCATTGGCAAACTAAGCTTTAATTCTCTAAATAACAATGGATGGAGAAGTAATACCGACTATATCAAAAATAATATTCTGTGGAATAATAGAATAGTATTGTCGAAATTCAACATAGATCTTCAATTTATGTTGAATTACTCATCGATTGGTGTTCCAGGACCTATGCCAGACACCTTATTTATACCTGAGTTTGGTGATTCAACGGCAACATGCCTTTTCGATAATCAAAAAGATCGTAATTATTTAGGTAAAATCAAATTTGCCTATTCAATCAACGGGAACAATGCTTTAAATTTGCAATTTGCATCTAAATTTGATTCTCTTCACTACTATTCTCAGTATAGAAGCTATTTTGACAGTACTCTTCAATATTCTCATTATAAATATTTGACAATATCAAATATTCCGGAGTTTTTCTATACATTTTATAATAGGCATATCTTAGCAAGCATTGGGTTCTATGGAGATTTTCAAAATAATTATTCAAGAACAGAGACATATGGAGATACTTCAATTTTAGTAGATTCTTCATCCTGGAAAGTAAAATATAATACATATGCTATATTTCATGAATGCAAAATAAATCTCTTTTCACACACCATATTGGAAGAAAAGATAAGATACGATATTGTCAATGTTATCAGCGATACAGTAAACAGAGACTTTAAGGATTTTTCATATTCCGCTGGAGTGGTTTCCAAATTTAAACCTATTATATTAAAAATTAATTACGGGACAGCATTTAAAAATCCGTGTTTAAATGATCTGTTTTTTCCATATATGGGAAATCCGAATCTTAAACCTGAGAACAGTAGAGAATTTTCAGTACTTGCGGGTTTAGATACTGATCGATTAAATATCGATATATCGTATTTTTATAAGAATATTGACAATTTAATATATTGGAGTGGTATGACTCCCGATAATATCAACAAGGTAGAATCTCAAGGAATTGAGTTTAATTGCAACTTTAACTTTTCTATTGTATCATCCCATATTAACGCATTTTATACAAACTCCAAAAGTTTCGATATTATAGACACAACTAATATTCCTATAGAGAGAAAAACACCATATTCTCCTGATTTGAAGATTGCTTATGGCTTACAATTTAGTCTACCGTTTTTAATATCATTGAATGGTAGTGGAGTTTATACATCATCATATTTGAACTATTTTACAAATTATTCAACCGGTGGTTATGATACATTGCAAACAGGGAATACATTTATATTAAATGCGAGTTTATCGAAGAGAATTACACGAACAAATTTGACAATTAGTGTCAAAAATATTACAAATATCAGAAGCACTAAATCATTCGGATATTCTATTTATGACAGAGGTTATCCTTATGATGGAAGAAGAATAAGCTTTTCCGTATCGTCATCATTTTAAATATAAGGAAATAAGCAAGGGCAAAAAGTATTTGCCCTTGCTTATTTAGATTTGCATTCAAAATAGAATTGCTATTAATAATAGAGTTAATAAAATCAATTTTTCATCATATTATATCATTTATTTACTAACTCTTCTTAAATATTATAATTCCATCTTTCATTTTAAGTTTAACCTTATCTCCAGCGGATAATTCACCGGAAATAACCATTTTTGCAAGACCTGTTTCTATCTCATTCTGGATAAGTCTTTTTAATGGTCTTGCCCCATAATGCGGAGCATATCCTCTATTAACAAGATATTCCTCAACATCACTACTTAGTTCTATCTTTATATCCTTTTCGGATAATCTTTCACGCAGAATATCTATCTGAAGTTCCAATATTTCTTTTAATTGTGTCTTTCTAAGAGAATGGAAAACAACAATTTCATCAACTCTGTTTAAAA
>JAGLYS010000370.1 GCA_023132105.1 Caldifarciminota bacterium | reverse complement strand
ATTTTTCACCAATAATTGCTTTAAGCTGTTCTACAATAAATTTACATAAATCTTTTTCTAATGGAAAGTCAATAAATTTCATTGCCGTCTCAGATAACACTTCAATATCTCTAATATGCTTATTTATTCGTTCCTCCACCATCTTTCTTTCCGTAATATCCAGTGCAAAACCACCCAATAGTTTTGAGCCATCTTTTTGTACTATTGGAAACTTGTGTGTTTGATAGATATGTTTAATATTGTTCTTGTCAAAAACAGCTCTTTCACTCATAAAATAACCATCCGAAAGAGCTTTTTTATCATCTTCTATCATCTGTTTTGCAACCTCTTTAGGTTTTATCACTTCAAGGGTTGATTTACCTATCCATTCTTCATCTGCACCAAATAGTTTTTCAGTGTATCTATTAAAGTAAATATTGCGGGATTTTTTATCTTTTATAAAAACAGATACCGGAAGGAAATCCATAAATGTAGAAAATCTCTCCTCACTCTCTTTAAGAGTCCTTTCAATTTCCTCTTTTTCTCTTTCCAATTCCATATTGTGAAGAACAAATGCAATATCTTCTGCAAGTTCTTTTATAAGATCTTGCTCCTCTCTATCTATAACGGAATATTTCACCATATCAATTGAAATGACACCATATGTTATCCCCTTATAATCAAGACGAATAGACATTGAACTCTCTTTGATATCCTTCTTGAAAAGAGGACAACCTATACATTCTTTATATACATTTCTTATGATTATAACGTCTGATTTACTTAAAGCTCTTTTTATACATCTATTAAACCTGTTTTCTTTGAACATTGCCTTAAGCGATAGAGAGTATTTATCGATCCCCGCCTGAGCAAACATTTTGTATTTCCCTTCTCTATCAAAGAGTATAATCCATGCACTGGTGTATTTTTTAGATGTAATAATGTTTTGACATATATTTTTCAACAATCGTTTCTTATCCCTTTCATGAACCAGCAATTGATTTATTGAACTGACTGTTCGAAGCAAACGGTTAAGGTGTCTTATTTGTTCATATGTTCTCTCTCGCTCGGTAATATCCAATCCCAAACCGAAAAAGAAATCAAACTTACCTTCTTCCTTAAAAACAGGTCGTCCATGCCACTCCAATAGAATTTCTCTACCATTCTTTGTTATAACATAATTCTCATTAAGAGTTGATTTATTGGACTTTACCAATTGTTTGAATATATCAGATAACATCTTGTGATCTCTTTTGGGTACAAATGTAGTGAGATAATCCTTTCCTCTTATTTCATCCAAAGTATACCCCATTTCATCAAGCATAGTTTTGTTCATTGTAATAGTTTTTCCATCTCCCCCAATTGCAACAAAATAAACAGGAGCAGCTTGAATAATAGTATTTGAAAACCTTCTTTCTATCTCCAATGCTTCGTCTGCTTGTTTTTGTTTAGTAATATCTTGTAATGTTTCAACCGCTCCGATAATCTTTCCCTTATTATCTCTTATTGTTGCTGTTGTAAATAAGAACCATTTCCCACTTTTACCTATATTTGGGAAAAAATCCTCACAAATATAAGATCCTTCTATAAGTGTCGATTTATGGCATTTATCGCCGTAATACTTAGATACATCTTCTTCCCCCGCTTTATCTAATACAAGATCAGCTATGACCGGTCTCTCTTTTTTATAAAAAGCTAACCATTGCCTCTTTGTACCGATTATATTTCTTGCATGAATACCAGTTAAATTCTCACATGCTTTGTTCCAGTAAATAACAATGTGAGATTTGTCGATTGCAAATGCTGCTATCGGACTTCCTTCGATTATCTGTGAAATTATTTGGTTATCATAAGTCATATAAATTCCTCTATATATAATGTTTACCAAAAACAATCTATATGTGCTAAAATATTTATCTAATCATTTATTTTACATATAATAAGTCTTCGTTTGTACTCTTATTAAAGAATAAATCTATTGTTACTGTTTGTCAAGTAATTTTGTAAGATATGTGTAGATATGTATAGACATACTAACCAATTTTATTAAATCCATCAATGTCATTGCGAGGAGTGGAATGACCTGTCTGCGTGTAATGCACAGGCAGGC
>JAGLYS010000037.1 GCA_023132105.1 Caldifarciminota bacterium | reverse complement strand
GGGAGAGGATTGAGGTGAGGGTGCTATATAAAATGTAAATTGACATTGTAGGGGCAGACCCCTATGCCTGCCCCTATTCTCTTCGTGTAATTCGCTACAAATTTGTGAAATCAAGATAAAAATTATTCCCCATTATTTGTGAATTCGTGGCTATTTTCTCCCATTGCACTATTTAATAAATATTATCTTCTTACTTCTAACTTGTTCACCGTATTTTGTCTGTATTTTTATAAAATAGACGCCTGTTTTGACTGTTTCGCCTGTTTTATCCCTGCCATTCCATACTATTCTTGTGAATCTCGGATCATTAATCTTAAATTTTCTTACAAGATGACCTGAAATATCATAAATGCCCATCAAAGTCTTTTGATTGTTATCCTTTGTATCAAGTCTTATATCAATAGCCATTTTTGTACTGAATGGGTTCGGATAAATACTTATAACCTCTATATTTTGTCTTTTGACATTTATAGATTTCTTTATGCCACTTAATTCGATTACAAACCTCACCTGTTCCGAATAAGGATTCTCATCAGGATCATTCGAAGCGATAGACAGATGAGTATAATAAGTGCCGTTAGAAAGCCCATCGGAACTCACTGCAACATTAACAATCTCAGAATCACCCGGTGCAATATCAAATGAGGATGGAACTATGGATTTTACCCATGTTTCACTATTTGTTATATCAGCAACATTTAGATCTGCACTGCCTGTATTGTATACTATCATTATTTTTACAGTATCCGATACAAGACCACTATCCGAGAATATAAGTGTATCAGGTAAGACGAAAATATCCGGGTACTGTACAGGTGGTTCACCACCTACCCAGAGGATTAGATCCTTAAAAACATTTGCACCGGTACTAATATAATAATAAGGATTATATGAAAGTATTCCTCCTCTTGTTGTATCATTACCTAATATGATTTCCTTATATAATGCTGTCTTACGAGTATAAAAAGATGGCGTATGTCCTATCATCGTCCATCCTGTCAATTCATCGCTTGTATAGTATTCACTACCTGCGGATTGCATATTTAATGTGCTCCCCATAGCATAATTTTTAAGAAATCCCTCATTCAATTCTACAAACAGTTTAAGTGTATTAGTGGAATTCCATGTTCCTCCACAAGCCATACATGCACTGTAAATCAATGCTACATTTACACCTTCGTTTATAAGAGTATCCGGTTTGCCCAATCCCATATAGTTATGTGCTGCAATCACGAATTTTGCCTGTGAGTAATCCGATACCGTTGTTTTATCCGAACCGATATATGTTATATCTGTATAGCCCATTGAAACAAGTGAATCCCGTACTATCTCTTCTCTTATTGCAAGTGTAGGCGTAATATCATCACAAGATGATATTACAAATCCGACATTATCTGCTGGAACTGTTACACCCGTAACAACAATTTCATTTGAAACATATTTAATTATCCTTCTGAAAACATTATTTCCATGTAATGTATAATAAAACGGGTCATATCCGAATATTGCACCTTTCCCATTATCTTCCTTGTAAAGAACGGAATTTTGCCCTGTGTCAACATGACCCAGGACCGTCCATCCGGGTTGTGGAGTAGTTGTATAATAAATGTTTCCTGATATACTACATTGATAACTACTTGTCCCTAATCCATATCCCTCCAAAAACGCATTATTGCTATCTACAAACAAAATATCTGCGTTATAAACAGAATTCCATGTCCCTCCACAAGCTTTGCCTGCACTGTAAATCAATACTACATTTACACCTTCGTTTATAAGTGTATCGGGTTTATTTAATCCCATATAATTATATACAGCAATCACGAATTTTGCCTGTGAGTAATCCGATACCGTTGTTTTATCCGAACCGATATATGTTATATCCGTATAACCCATTGCAATAAGTGAGTCCCTTACTATCTCCTCTTTACTCAAAAGTGCAGGGGTTATATCATCATATGAGAATATGACAAATCCGACATTCCCTGCTGGAATTGTTATACCCGTAACAACTGTCTCATTTGAGACATATCTAATTATCCTTCTGAAAATATTCCATCCATGAGGTGCATAATAAAACGGATCATATCCGAATATTGCACCTTTCCCACTGTCTTCCCTGCAAAGTACAGAATTTTGCCCTGTGTCAACATGACCCAAGACCGTCCATCCGGGTTGTGGAGTTGTTGTATAGTAAGTATATCCGGATATATCACACTGATAGCTATTTGTCCCTAACCCATATCCTTCCAAAAATGCATTATTATTATCTATAATCAAATTGCTACTACCACTGGAAAGATGATACCATGTTCCTCCGGTAGCAATACCTGCACTATAGATCAAAGCTATACCTTTTCCATTTGAAATAAGGGAATCGATCAGAGAAGAATCCAATTCTACCTGATATAATGCGACTGTTGTGTTATATGCAGACAAATTAATATAATTTGCATTTGCTGTGTCTATTATAGTAACATTATATCCCCATACTTCCAATGAATCTCTAATCATACTTTCTCTGCTTGTAAGACTACTTGTATTAAGGACAATTTCGGCTATATCAATAGCACTTACAATAGTGGAAAATAGAATTAATAATACAAATAAGATAGATAAAACTCGCTTCATTTTCATACCTCCAATTTAATTAAGTATGAATTATACATATTGAAAAATATTAGTCAAGTAAAATTTGTAATTTGCCAGTAGATAGGTATAGACATACTTAC
>JAGLYS010000369.1 GCA_023132105.1 Caldifarciminota bacterium | reverse complement strand
CACGCAGACAGGTCGTTTCACTCATTGCAATGACAATTTTATGAAATTCGATTTACGATTTACGGTTTACGATTTACGCTCTCTATGGCATTGGCTTTCCCTCAATAGCAATGCTATTGGTTCTTGTAATTTGTGACTTGCAACCGGTACATGTCTATGAATATCTAATTACTCCACCTATTTATCATTGACAAAGAATAATCAATTTTGTATAAATTGATTATGTTATATGAACTTGAAATAGAACGCAATAAAAGAAAATCAGTCATACTGATTATAATTATGATACTATTTATGACAGTTCTTGGATATCTAATTGGGAGAGTAGCTTTTCATAAGGGCAGTTATGGTCTATATGCCGCAATATTTGCTTTAATATTTACCGGTATATGGAGTTTAATTTCCTTTTATAAGGGGGATATAATAGTGCTGTTAATGTCCAAAGCAAAGAAAATAAACCATAATGATAATCCCAGATTGTTTAATATAGTTGAAGAGATGTCAATTTCTTCCGGATTACCAATGCCAAAGGTATTTATTATGGAAGATCCTGCACCTAATGCTTTCGCAACGGGTAGGGACCCTAATCACAGTGCTGTATGTGTTACCACAGGATTATTGGATAATCTTAATAGAGATGAGCTTCAGGGGGTAATCGGTCATGAAATGTCGCATATAAGGAACTTTGATATAAGATTATCATTAATACTTGCAGTTTTTGTAGGAGCAATCGCACTTATAAGTGATTACTTTTTAAGATATATGTTTTTCTTCGGAGGGGGAAGAAGGAGAAGGAATAGCAGCAGTAAAGGAGGAGGGCAAGCGGAGCTTATAATACTTGTTATTACAATTGCACTGGCTGTTCTTGCTCCGATAATAGGTAAGTTAATACAATTATCCATATCAAGGAAAAGAGAGTATTTGGCTGATGCAGGTTCTGTCGAGTTAACAAGAAATCCTGATGGTTTGGCTTCAGCTCTTGAGAAAATAGCAAGTATTTCAAGCACTACGAAGTTGAAAGCTAGCAATAGAGCCACTCAACATCTTTATATAATAAACCCTTTAAATCCTTTTCAGAAGCATGTTACAAGTTTGTTTAGCACACACCCACCTATCAATGAAAGAATTCAAAAATTAAAGGCAATGTCTCATAGGAATTGATGGAATATATTTCAAAATCCGTACAAGAAACATATGAAATTGCCGAGAAAATAAGAATTGAGTATATTTCATATAAAATATTTTTATTGGAAGGGGATTTAGGTAGTGGTAAAACAACATTTGTTAAAGGGTTTGTTAATGCTTTGAAATGTAAAGAAGATGTAACAAGTCCGACATTTACAATCGTACAGGAATATGATTGCAGAAAAAAAATATACCATATTGACCTTTACAGATTACATAGTATAAGTGAAATAATTGATATTGGTATAGACGACTATCTTGAGAGTGGGGAGTATGTATTTATAGAATGGGGGGACCATTACAAGAGAAATATAAATGAAAAATATTTAACGATTCGATTTTATATGATAGATTTGAATACAAGAGTAATAAATCTTCAAGAGAGCAGTTGAAATTTAATATTATTCATTATATAATTTAATATGATTATA
>JAGLYS010000368.1 GCA_023132105.1 Caldifarciminota bacterium | reverse complement strand
GTTAATGATTCCGGTAAAATTACGAGATTATATTTTTAATGATGATAAAACAAAAAAAATTACCATTACAAGAGGTTTTGATAGAAATTTAATGATAGTGAATCAGGAGGGATGGGAAAAATTCAAGGAGAATTTATTCAGGTACTCAAGAACAACAGAATATAGAAAAATTATCAATTGGTTTGTTGGTGTTGCCGAAACAATGGATATTGATGCTCAGGGAAGAATAAAAATACCAGAATTCCTTCTTGTTCAGTTTAATATTAAAAAACATGTAATTATTACAAAGGATAAAAATTCTTTACTTGTTTGGAACCCTGAAATATACACGGATTATATAGGGGAGATAGAGTCGACTTTAAATAAAAACCTTGATGATATGAAGCTGAGTTTTTAAATGAAGATTATAAAAAAAATATACGGTTGTACGGTAGTTCTTAGTTTGTATGGTAGATTATCAAAATCTGATGTGGATGATGTCATTCGAACATTAAATTCGTATTATAAAAGGGAATACAAGGATTTCATAATAGATATGAAACATGTCTCACACATACACTATAACTTAGGGATTAGGCTGAAAAAATTCAAAATGTATATAGAAAATCGTGGGGGTGTAATGAATGTAATAGTCAAATCTCCATATATTATGTATCTTTTGAATCTTTCAGGTGAAAATTGGAATTTATATTCATATTCAAGTCAGAAAATAGCACTTGGCAATATTACCAAATTCAGGAGAAAATATGATTGATCATATCCCTGTACTATTTGAGGAATCCATAAAGTTTATTTGTGAAGGATTAAATGAAGGAATAGTATTGGATTGTACATGTGGAGCCGGAGGACATGCAAAAGGTTTTCTTGAAAATACAGGTGAGGGTATATTGTTAAAATGCATCGATAGAGACAAGGATGCACTTGAAATTGCTAAAGAAAATTTAACTGTTTTTAATAATAGGGTTGAATTTCTCAATATGAAATTCAGTGAAATTGGATGTTTGTTTGATAAATATAAAAGCAACAATATAAAAAGAGTATTTTATGATTTAGGTATATCAAGTATGCAAATTGATAAGTTTCAGAGAGGTTTTACATATAAGAAAAACCAAAAACTTGATATGCGAATGGGAAAGTCAAAAATAACAGCAAATGAGATAATAAACAAAACGAATGAGGATGAACTATCTGATATATTCTATAAATACGGACAGGAGAAGTTCTCAAGAAGAATTGCTGCCAATATAGTGGATAAAAGACAATATTCGAAAATCGAAACAACGGAACAGCTTGTAAAAATCATCAGGGGTTCCGTACCTGTTAAAATGCAGTTGAAAACATTAAGTAGAATATTTCAAGCCCTTCGTATAGCTGTAAATAATGAGCTTTATGAATTTGAAATATCACTAAATGTCGCTTTGGAAAGATTGGAAAGTGGAGCAAAGGTAGGCGTAATTACATATCACTCACTCGAGAGAAATATTATCCGTAAATCTACAGCAGGAAAAGATAATATAAAAGTAAAAAAAGTCAATGCATCGAAAAAAGAAATTAAAGATAACAGGAGGGGAAGAAGCGGTAAGTTATACAGGATTGAAATATTATGAAAAGATGGTTAAAGGTCGGATTAATTGCTGTAGGGCTATTTATATATCTTTTTGCTAAAATCGTACATGATAGAAGTATTATTGAATATAGCAGATCAAAAAGCAACTTGATTAAATGTAAAAAAATACATGATGTATATAAATGCAGTTGTGATTCACTTTCCTCTTATATGCGTATAGTTGATATTGCAAAAGGAAACATAAATATGATATTTCCTAAGAAGGAGCAGAAAATAATTCTGTCAAAATAATGAATATAAATAATAGAATATTTATAGCAAAAATATTTATTGTTGTTATGTTTTCGATTATTATTGTAAGACTGGCATATATACAACTATTCAAAGGGAATTATTATCTGAAAAGAGCAGTGGCAATCGAACTAAAAAGGGTGGTGATTGAACCTGAGAGAGGTAAAATAATAGATAATGTCAATAATATGATTCTTGCTTCATCCGATAGAACATATTCAATCTTTACATACAGAGAATGGGTAAAATGTAATAGTTTTATGGCAAGACAGCTATCTAAAACGGGCTTGATTAGTTATGAGATAGCAATAAGTCGTTTGAAAAAACCGGGATTTAAATGGTTAATAAGGGGGGTGGGAAAGAACAGGAGTAAAAAGATTGTTAAAAATATCAATAGATACGGGATAAAAAGCGATTCGATAGGATATTATGTTGACAGAGTAAGGGAATATCCGTTTAAAGATGAATTCGAAACAATTATAGGAAGACTTGGAGATGATAATGATGGTCTTTCCGGGATAGAATATTATTATAATAGATATTTGAAAGGAAAGAAAGGGTGGGTTTTATTTCAGATGCACCCCAATGGCAATGTTTATATGAAGGGGAATTATCCGAGAAAAAAGGCAAGAAATGGAGATGATATAATTTTAACTATAGATAAAAATTTACAGGATCTAGTATATGATGAGATAAAACAGACTGTAAACAGATATAAAGCTCTTGGAGGTTGTGCAATTGTTATGGATCCGAATAATGGGGATATCCTTGCTATGGTAAATTATTCTTCAAATATAAGTAATGAAAAGAGTAGTTACTATAAAAGCAATAGTGCAATATCATTTAATTATGAACCCGGTTCAATATTCAAAATCGTTACTCTTTTTGCCGCCTTAAAAGAAAAAGTGGCTCATTTGGGTGATACATTGGTAGATTCAACGGGCAGGATTGTTATTGATAAAATTATGATAAAGGATGCTGAAGAACATCAAATTCTTACGGTTAATCAAGCATTTTATCATTCAAGTAATGTTGGAATGGTAAAACTTGCTCAGATGGTTGGAAAACAGAAATACTATTCATATATTAAATTGTTTGGATTTGGATCTAAGACAGGTATTGATTTGCCAGGTGAAGAGAGAGGTATCGTTAGAAGTCCGGATAAATGGAAGAATATAGATTTCTCTACAATTTCCTTTGGACAAGGTATTGCAGTAACTCCTATACAAATGGTTGTTGCATATTCTGCAATAGCAAACGGAGGAAAAGTATTCAAACCGCATATTGTGAAAGAGATAAGAGCGGGAAATAAAATTAAATATAGCAGGAAAACAGAGATTATAAGGAATATTCCCGACAAGAAAACATTAAATATATTAAAGAATATGCTTTTAACTGTTGTAGATAGTGGAACAGGAAAAAAAGCAAGAATACCAGGATTAAATGTTGCAGGTAAAACCGGAACTGCTCAACAGAGCGAGCCGGGAATAGGTTATACAAATGAGATTGTTTCAAGTTTTGTCGGATTTTTCCCTGTGGAAAAACCAAAGTTTGTTATAGCAATTATAATTGACAGGCCTGAAAAAGCCAGATTTGCTTCTATTGTGGCAGCTCCCTGTTTTAGCTCTATTGGAAGTAAAATTTCATCAATGTATCCTTATAGTAGTGAGGTATATGCAAAGCGATGATATTAAGAAATGTACTAAAGAATATTTACTATGAACTAATATCGGGGGATTTGAATATTGATGTTAAAGGTATCGATTACGATTCCAGAAATATAATTGATAATTATCTTTTTATTGCAATTCGAGGGAATAATGTCGATGGGCATATCTTTATTGATAAAGCAATATCCAAAGGGGCAAAAGCGGTGATTGTTGATAGGATTATTGAATTACCGGATTCAAATGTAGCAATAGTTAAAGTACATGATAGTTATAAAGCATTGGCAAAGATTGCATCGAATTTTTATAATAATCCAATAAATAAACTAAATATATTTGGCATAACAGGAACAAACGGAAAGACAACTATCTCATATATTTTAAAATCTATTTATAATATGAAGGAAGAAGTAACTTTAATAGGTACAATAAAATATATAATTGGTAATCGAACAATATCCGCCCCTAACACTACTCCGGATGCATTAGTGCTTAATAAATTATTGAATGAAACGGTAAATGAGGGGGTAAAAAATGTAATTATGGAGGTTTCATCCCATTCCTTAGCTCTTGGAAGGATAGATGGCTTCCATTTCCAAACAATTGCATTTACAAATTTGACATCCGAACATCTTGATTTTCACAAATCAATGAGTGAATATTTTAAAGCGAAATCAAGATTGTTTACCGATTATAATTCGCAATATAAGGTAGTAAACATTGATGATAAATATGGAAATAAACTCTATAAATCTATTGAAGGTAAAAAATATAGCTGTTCAATCAGGGAAAAATCGGATTTTTATGCTGAAAATATAAACATTGGTAAAGATGGAACCTATTTTGATCTTAATCTTAAGAAGGAAAAAATTTATATCAAATCCAATCTTATCGGCAAACATAATGTACTTAACATTGTGATTGCTGCTTCAATAGCTTACCTTAACGGCATACCTAAAGAGCAAATAGCGATAGGGATAAAAAAGTTAATTAGTATTGAGGGGAGAACAGAGATAATCAGAGGGAAAAATAATATTGATGCAATTATTGATTACGCTCATACTCCGGATGCACTTACAATGTTATTAAAATCGGTAAAAGAGGTAAGGATGTGGAAGAAAATTATCCTTGTTTTTGGTTGCGGAGGAGATAGGGATAGAGAAAAAAGACCCAAAATGGGTAATATTGCATGTAAGTTTTCTGACAGTGTTATTATAACAAATGATAATCCGAGAACCGAGGATAGTGAACATATAATTAGAGAGATAACTCAGGCAATGAAATGTGATTATATAATAGTCAAGGAAAGAGCAAAAGCAATAAAAAAAGCTTTTGAAATCGCAGATAATGGTGATGTTATTGTCGTTGCAGGCAAAGGGCATGAAGACTACCAAATAATTGGAAGAGAAAAATTACCATTTAGCGATCGTAAAGAGATATTGAAGGTAATAAAATGAACAGTCTATCATTTGAAGAGATAAAGTGTTTATTAAATCCAAAACACTCAATGGTTGCCTTAAACGGGCAGATTACGGGTGTTTCTATAGATTCCAGAAAAATAAAGACGGGAGATCTGTTTATTGCTATTGAAAGTGGAAAAACAAGCGGGGCTAATTACGCAAAGGATGCAATAAACAGGGGAGCATCACTTGTAATATCAGAAAGAGATCTTGATATTCTACCTCTTTTTGTTGTTGAAGACTCTATCGTAGCATTAAACGAATTAGCAGGATATTATAGAAATAAGTTTAATCTTCATGTTATTGGCGTAACAGGTAGTACAGGTAAAACGACTGTGAAGGATATGTTGTATCTCCTTTTATCTGCAAAATTTAGAGTAGTGAAAAATGAAGGGAATTTAAACAATCTGTTAGGATTACCATTATCAATATTTGATATAGATAATAATACGGAATATGCAATCCTTGAAATGGGGATGAATCATTTAGGTGAAATAGCTAAATTGGCAAAAATTGCAAAACCGGATATAGGTCTAATTACAAATATAGCACCATGTCATATGGAATATTTTAATGATATTAAAGAGGTACTCATTGCAAAGCTTGAACTGTATAAGAATATTCCGGTCGGAGGATTGTTTGTATTGAATGAGTATGATACGGAATTAAAAAACATAGAGAAGAGAAACGATTTAAAGCATATTACCGTTGGCAACAATTGTGATTATCATATTGATAATATCAATGAATTGCTGGAATCTATCACATTTAATATGAATAATGTTAAATTTGATATTCCATTAATAGGGAGATTCAATGCCTTTAATGCTTGTCTATCAATAGCTCTATCAAATTATCTTGGAGTGGAACTTTCTATTGCTTCACAGGTTTTGAAAAACTATAAATCATCAAATGGGAGAATGAATATTATAAGGACTACTGACAGTGTATTTTTAATAGATGATACATATAATGCAAATCCGGACGCTTTTGGAAATGTGATTGAATATATTGATAGAAATTTTAAAAAAAATAAATATGCGGTAATCGGAGATATGCTTGAATTGGGTAAATTATCCGGTTATTACCACAGGAAGTTAGGAGAAGATTTAAAAAAAGCACATTTCAATAAAATATTTTACAGTGGTGATTTTATCGAATCAGTTAAAGAAGGAGCTAAAGGTATATATATAAAGCCCGTTGAAGATAATGATATGGATTATTTACGAGAAGAAGCTAATGAAGGTGATGTAATACTTTTTAAGGCATCCAGAGGAATTGGAATTGAAATATGGTTAAACAGATTTCTACAGAGGTAAAGTATGATATATAATATTATAGTACCATTACTTGAAGGTTCAATTGTATCCAATCTTTTAAAATATATTACATTTCGAGCAGTATCAGCATCTGTAATGTCACTTATAATTTCATTTATACTCGGTCCTTATATCATAAAAATGCTTAAAAAGCATAGAGTTGAGGATAATGTAAGGGAATATTCTCCGGATAGTCACAAACATAAGAAAGGAACTCCCACGATGGGAGGGATACTCATTATTTTATCCATATTAATACCTTCTCTTCTATGGGCGGATCTTCTTAATAAATATGTTCTGATTATGATCTCCGGTATAGTGTTGGCAGGAGTGCTTGGTTTTGTAGACGATATGATGAAACTAAAAAAGAATAGAGGTATCAGAACCAGAGTAAAATTACTTACACAGATTATTATATCTCTTGTACTTGGAGTATGGGTAGTATATGCTCATTTAAAACCAGGTTATGAAACCCTTACAAATATCCTTTTTATCAAAAACCTATTTATCAATCTGGGTGTTTTTTATATTCCATTTATAATGGTTGTCATAATTGGCAGCTCAAACGGTGTAAATTTAACAGATGGTCTTGATGGTTTGGCGATAGGGGTTTTTGCTATTGCAATTTCAAGTTTTATCGTACTTAGTTATATTTTGGGAAATGTTAATTTCTCTCAATATCTTAATTTATTATATTTGCCGGGAAGTGGGGAATTGGCGATTATTTTGTCATCCACAGTAGGGGCATCACTTGGATTTTTATGGTTTAATGCTCCTCCTGCAGAAATATTTATGGGGGATACTGGTTCACTGACATTAGGAACAATACTGGGACTTTCCGCAGTTCTCCTTAAACAGGAGGTATTGCTAATTATTATCGGAGGTATGTTTGTACTTGAAACATGCTCAGTATTGATACAGGTTATAGGTTATAAAATAACAGGTAAGAGAATTTTTAAGATAGCACCTTTACACCATCATTTTGAAGCAAAAGGATGGACAGAAACAAAGATTGTAATCAGATTCTGGATTATTGAGATTCTTTTTGTTCTCTTTGCTTTAAGCACTTTAAAGATAAGATAATTATGAAAGTAACTGTTTTAGGAATTGCAAGAAGTGGTTTGTCTGCTGCAAAAGCAGCTCTGAGATTGGGATATGATGTGTTTATAAGTGATATTGGTAAGCCGGATAATATCTATCTAAAGGAATTAGAAAAGTTACATATATCATTTGAAACAGATGGACATTCCTCAAGTGTTTATGATTCGGATCTCATAGTTGTTAGTCCCGGTATTCCAATTAATGCCGAGGTTATCAAGAAGGCATATAGTAATGGTATCGAGGTTATTGGTGAAATCGAATTTGCATACAGGCATTTGAATGTTCCATTAATAGCAATTACCGGAACTAATGGTAAAACTACTACTACAACATTGATATATAATATGCTGAAAAACTCCGGAATAAATGTTTTAATCGGAGGAAATATTGCTCCGGGTATACCTCTATCTTCATTTATAGGACAGGATAAAAACATAAACTTTATTGTTGCCGAAATAAGCACATTCCAATTGGAAACTATCAAAAGATTCAATCCGATAATATCTGTTTTAACGAATATTACTCCCGATCATATAGACAGACATATTACTATGGATAGATATATAAAATTAAAAATGCGGATTTTCGAAAATCACAGTAAAAATGATATCTCGATTTTTAATGATACGGATTTTAATACAAGGAAATATCAATTTATGATTAAAGGCAAAGTGTATAGATTTTCCTTAAGAAACAGGGATATAAAGGGAACATACATTAAAGGGGGTAAGATATATTTTTATGATGACGAAACATATAATGAATTGTTTGATGTGAGTGATATTAAATTTATAGGAAAGCACAATATCGAAAATGTCCTGGCCGCATCCTGCGCAACTGTATTGGCAGGCGGAAATGTGGAAAGTATTCGGGAAACTATAAAATTAACTAATAGTATTCCTCATAGATTGGAATATCTTGGAAGTGTTAATGGAATTCACTTTTATAACAACTCAATGTGTACAAATCCTGTTGCTTTCAAAAGTAGTTTGGAATCGCTTTCAAACAAGAATATAATACTTATAGCAGGGGGGAGAGAAAAAGACACAGGTCTCGGAGAAATGGGCAAATCAATAGTTGAACATACGAAATATACCGTACTCATAGGAGAACTTAAAGACAAATTGGAGAAGGAAATAATAAAATACGGATATAAAAATTATAGTAAAACCGATGATTTCGAAGAAGCAGTCTGTATAGCTTTTAAACATGCAAACAAAGACGAAGTAATATTGCTGTCACCGGGAGCTGCAAGTTTTGATATGTTTAAAAATTTCGAAGATAGAGGAGATCAGTTCAAGAATATATTTAAGAGGATGAAAGAAGATAATGAAAGTTGATATGGTACTGCTGTATGATATTATCATTATTCTATTTATTGGTTTATTAATGGTGTTATCATCACTGGGTGGTTTTATAATGTTTAGTGATAATTTCATTGACGGAAGTTTTATGTTTATTAAACAGATAGTAATTGCTATAATCGGGCTTTTAATTATGATAGGTCTCAGCAAAGTTGATTATAGCCATTTTAAAAAGTATTCAAAAATATTTTATATTATTTCCGTACTTCTCCTTATTCTTGTTCTCATTGTAGGGAAAGGGAAAGGAGTTAGAAGATGGTTAATGCTTGGTCCTATTAGTTTTCAACCGTCTGAACTTGCTAAATATTCATTGGTTATTTTCCTGGCAGCAATCTATGATAGTAAAAAGGATATGATAGATAATTTAAATATAAGACTGCTATATTTTTATCTTCCCATTGCAATCACAATTGGTTTGATTATACTCGAACCTAATTTCGGAACAGCATTTGTCATTGGATTTATTTCGATTACTATACTCTTTATAATGGGTTTTGATGTTAAGGAGCTTGGTATTATAGTTCTTCTTGCAATGATAGTTTTGAGCATAGGGATTATGGTGAAACCGTATGCAAGAATGAGAATAATCGGATTCTTTAATCCAAAAGGTACAAATATTCCTACTGCACAATCCCAATATTCACTTTTTGCTATCGGTTCGGGAAAATTGTTTGGACTTGGACTCGGGAACGGAATGACAAAATTATTCTTCCTGCCAAGAGCCTATACTGATTTCATTTTTTCCGTAATAGGGGAAGAACTTGGGTTTATTGGCTCAATTGTGTTGGTAGTCGCATATTTGGTAATGATAATTAGAGGATTGAAAATAGCTCGAAGAGCAACCGATTATTTTTGTTGTTATGCATCATACGGTATTGTAATTATTATATCATACTATATTATTTTTAACATATTGATTGCATTGAAACTTTTTCCAATAACAGGATTACCACTTCCCCTTGTTAGTGT
>JAGLYS010000367.1 GCA_023132105.1 Caldifarciminota bacterium | reverse complement strand
ACGGAAAGTGCAACAGAAAATACACAGCCGCTATTAACGGCAATGGTGAAATGGTGAGGTAAGAGCTTACCAGAGAATAGGAGACTATTCTGCTTTGTAAACCCCGAAGAATGCAAGACCAAATAGAAGGGGAGAAGTTGCTCGCTTCATATTTACCCTTGGGTAGGTCGCTTGAGGCTTTCTGTAAAGAAAGTCCCAGATAAATGATTACCAAATACAGAATTCGGCTTATGGTCTGCTCCCTATATAAAAGGAGATTTTTATGGAAAGAATATGGATCAAGGATATTTCAATGTATGACAGAAAGGAAATTGAAATTAGAGGGTGGTTGTATAATAAGAGATCCAGTGGTAAAGTTAAATTTGTAATCTTAAGGGATGGAACTGGATATCTCCAAGGGGTTATGTTGAAAAATGACATTAATGATAAATATTTTGATTTATTTGATGAATTAAATATTGAAACTTCGGTTATAGTAAAAGGTAGTATATATGAGGATAAACGGGCTCCGGGTGGATATGAAATGTCCATTAATTACCTTGAAATTGTTGGGAAAGCAAATGAATATCCTATTTCAAAGAAAGAACATGGCGTTTCTTTTCTTATGGCTAATAGGCATTTATGGATTAGATCCAAGAAACAGGCATCTATCTTACGAATTAGAAGTGAAGTAATCAATGCTTCAAGAGATTTTTTGAATAAAAGAGGGTTTACATTGGTTGATGCTCCTATATTTACTCCAGCAGCATGTGAAGGTACAACTACTCTTTTTAAGGTGGATTATTTTGGAGATGATGCATTTCTGAGTCAGAGCGGACAGCTATATAATGAGGCTGCAGCTATGGCATTAGGAAATGTATATTGTTTTGGCCCTTCATTTAGAGCGGAGAAATCGAAAACGAGAAGACATGTAACCGAATTTTGGCAAGTTGAACCGGAAATGGCATATGCCGATGTTAATGATGCTATGAATGTCGCTGAAGATATGCTTGTTTATATAATAGAAAGCGTCATAAAAAATAGGGAAAAGGATTTGGAAAATATCGGCAGAGAAATCTCTATATTAAAAAAATGCACAAAACCATTTATCAGGATTACTTATACGGAAGCTGTTGATATTATTAAATCAAAAGGTGTTGATTTTAAATGGGGAGAGGATTTTGGAGCACCTCATGAAGAAATAATTGCTTTGCATTTTGATAAACCTGTATTTATATGTAAATATCCGGTTGAAGTAAAGGCTTTTTATATGAAAAGAGATCCTGATAATGAAAAACTAATTCTTGGCTTTGATCTTCTCGCTCCTGAAGGATATGGAGAAATAGTGGGTGGAGGACAGAGAGAAGAAGATTATAATACGCTTGTAAATAGAATAGAAGAATCCAATCTTCCACTTGATGCATTCAAATGGTATCTCGATTTGAGGAAATACGGAAGCATACCTCATTCCGGTTTTGGTTTGGGTATTGAAAGAACCATAAGATGGATATGTAAACTTCATCATATAAGAGAGACATCCGCATTCCCAAGAACCCTGGAAAGGATCTATCCATAATCTTGACACTATTCCATATGTAGTGTTAAATATATTATATGAGAAGATTGTACATACTGTTTTTGCTGAGTTCTATTTTTATTGTTGTTTCATGCAATGATAATGAAAATAGTCCCACAGATATAAATTCAGAATACCTGTCGGAATTTGAAATCACAACTACAAAAGAAGGGCATAAGGAATGGTCTCTTATCGCAGAGAAAGCTTTACAAAAGGGACAGGATACTCTTATTATACTGTTCAACTTTAAGTTGACTTTTTTTGAAAACGACAGTTTTAAATCCAATCTTGTTGCAGATAGCGGTCTGTTTTTTCCGAATAAGGGTAATCTTTATGCATTTAAAAATGTACATGTTTTAACAAAGGATTCCGTAAAGCTTTTAACTGATAGTTTATTTTGGGATAATGAAGATAAAAAACTACATGCTCCGGGTAAAATAGAATTAATTAGAAGTAATTTTATTCTATTAGGTAGTGATCTTCAATCAAATAATGATTTAGATGAAATAGTGATTAAACATGTTGAAGGTAAGAAAAAATTATAGACTGCTGTTATTAGTCGTATTTTTATTGATTAATGTAAAAATATTCGGATTCGATTATAGTATAAAATCAGATTCAATGAAAATAATCATTAAAGACAATTTACAAAAAACAATTTTTTATGATAATATTAGATTTTTAATGAACAATGTTTTATTTACATCGGAAAATGCAATGTTATTAGGTGATTCTTTATTCGTTTTGATTGATAGTGTTAAAGGGGTGGATAAGAAGAACCGGTATTATACTGATACACTAATATTTTATCAAAATAGTTCAGTTGCGGAATTTTTTGGGAATAATACATTTTATATCGAAAAAAATATACTTAAGGGGAAATATTTCTTATTTGATCTTTCCGACTCATCACTGAGTATGGAAAATAATATTATTTATAGGACCGCAGGGGACACATTTCAAATAAATGCGAATAAGGGATACTTCAATAACAATACACATTTTGCGGAATTTTACAATTCTCCTGTCTTATCTATTTTTAGTGATAGTGATACTATTGTAGTTAAATCCGATACGATAAAATTTGCAAATGATAGTATCGTTCTATTTGTTAATAATTTTAATATGGAAAGGAATAACAGTATATTGAACGGGGATTTCTGTAATTTCAATATAAGAAAAGAAAATGGAATCATTTCAGGAAATCCTGTCTATCGGAGTAAAGATGTTTTAATTAAAGGAGATACGGTAATTATATCAAGAGATGAGAGTATACAATCTGCTTTGTTTTACAATAATGCTGAAATAGTATATAATAGAAGTGATTCTCTGAATATTCATGCAGATAGTATTTTGATAAAAGCAGAAAGTGATTCCACAAATATTATGCATGCATATGGTAATGTTGAAGGGAGATATTTTAAGAATGAAGAATAGTTTATTTGCTGTTAACTTAGAAAAAATTTATGGTAAGCGCAAGGTCGTTGATGGCGTTTCAATTAATGTTAATAGTGGTGAGATCGTTGGATTACTTGGTCCCAATGGCGCAGGAAAAACTACTACATTTTATATGATAGTTGGAATGATTAGAGCTAATCAGGGGAAAATAATATTAAATGAAAATGTTATTACAAAATTGCCAATGTATAAGAGGGCTCAGCTCGGGATTGGTTACCTTCAACAGGAATCCTCTATATTCAGAGGGTTAAAAACATGGGAAAATATATACTCTGTACTTGAAATGAAAGGGTTTTCTAAAGATATCTGTATATCTAAAACTGACGAATTGTTAGAGAGATATTCGATTAAGCATATCAAAGATACAAGAGGAGCGTATCTCTCGGGAGGAGAGAGGAGAAGAGTGGAAATCGCAAGAATAATGTCCACACAACCAAAATTTTTACTGTTGGACGAACCATTTACAGGAATAGATCCCATAATAAAAAATGAGTTGCAGAAAATTATTTTAACATTAAAAGATGAAAATGTAGGAATTTTGATAACAGACCATAATGTTAGAGAAACACTTGAAATAACCGTACGTTCTTATATTATGTATGATGGAAAAATATTGATTGATGGCGAAACAGAAATGCTTATTAATGACAATGAAGTAAAAAGAAAGTATTTAGGAGAGAGTTTTAGGCTGTGAAATTGAGATTAGAACACAGGCTTGAGCAGATTGTATCCGGACAAATTGTACAGTTAATGAAACTATTACAAGCCAATAGAATAGATATTGATGATTTTATTGAAGATGAAATAGAGCAAAACCCATTACTTGAAAAAATAGAAGTTGAAGAGACATTAAGGACTGAACAAGAACTGGAAATTGAAAAGGATGATAAACTTGAATACTATTTAAAAGAGTTTGAATGGTTACAAGAAGGGGGTGAAGGTCTCAGATCTTATGTCCCAAAAAAGCTGGGACAAGAAAAGGAAACGCCTGATATATATGCTGAAAAGAAAGATCCTCTTGAAAATTTCAAAATCGAATTTCTAAGTAAATTAGATAGTGCAAAAGAAGAATTAGGTAATTTACTCTTAAGCTTGCTGGATGAAAATGGTTTCCTTCGTATGAGTGCAAGGGAAATTACAGATAAATATCCTTATAAGATTACGAAAATTAAAAATGCGATAGAAAAAATGAAAAATACAGATCCATATGGTGTTGGTTGTAAAGATATGCTGGAATTTATTGCATTTCAGTTAGAAAAAATGGGATATGAAGATGATAAATACATAAAACTGTTGACAATATTTGGCAAAGAATTAGAAGCTGAAGCATTTGAAAAAATATCAAGAAAATCGGGTATTGCCGTTGATGAAATAAAAGATATATTAATCGTTTTGAGATCTTTGAAGACAATTCCACTTTATAATAGAAAACAGGATATAGGATATATCATACCTGATGTTATTATCCGTAAAGTAGATGGTGAATATATTGTCATTCTAAATGAGGATGAAATTCCATCTATAAGAATAAATAGTTATTATCTATCCCTAATTAAGGGAAGAAGTAAAGATTTAACAGAGGAAGAGAGGAAAAATCTTCAGAAATACTTTTATGCGGCAAAGAGTTTTATTAATAATTTATATAAGAGACGGGAAACAATTGAAAGAATTGCTAAAGAAATTTTAAATAGACAATATGAATTCTTTGAAAAAGGCATTGGTTGTTTGAAACCGTTATATATGAAGGATATTGCAGAGACATTAAGTTTAAGCAATTCTACGATAACGAGAGCACTTGCAAATAAATATTATGATACCCCTCAGGGGATATTTCCTTCTAAATTCTTCTTTATAAACAGAGCTGTCAGTGATATTGATACTTTAACTGTAAAGGATGTAAAGAATGAAATTGAGAAAATTATAAATAGAGAAGATAAAAAAGATCCTTTTTCAGATGAAAAAATAACAGGGATTTTAAATAAGCAAGGTCTAAAAATTGTTCGCAGAACTATTGCCAAATATAGAGGTGAATTAAATATTCCAAACAGGGCTCTTAGAAAAAAATCAAAATAAGGTGATTCTATTCTTGCCATCCTCCTTTGACTTATAAAGTGCTGTATCTGCCCTTCTTATTAATATATCAGGCGTGAAATATCGATCGGTAAATAATGCTACACCAACACTAATTGTTGTTTTCAAGAGAAAATTATCTAATGTTATAGATGTGTTTTCTATTGTTGCTCTTAATCGTTCGGCAATATGAATAACATCCTCTTCGGATTTGTCGGGTATTATTATAGCAAATTCCTCTCCGCCATATCTTGCGGGAATGGCATTATCAGGGATTACATGCCAGATAATATCTGCAATATGCTTTAAAACTCTATCGCCGGTTTGATGACCGAACTTATCATTGAAAGCTTTGAAACAATCAATATCAATCATTATTAGTGCGATTGGTTTCTTCTTATTACTTGCATTTTTAACGATTTCCTTTAAATTACTCTGAAAATATCGATGATTATACAATTTTGTTAAACCATCCATAATAGCCATACTTTTTACCTTATTATAAAGAATTGCCCTTTCTATTGTTGTTGTAAATGTATTTGAAATAGGGGCAATGATATCATTTATTATTTTTTCATTATATCTGAATTTAACAGACTTATTAATAAAAAATGCTACAATTTTTATTGTATTGTTATTATTCCCTTCCGCAAACAAGGGGTATAGTATAAATGATTCCACCCCCCCTTTGATATGTTCTCCGGGAAAGAGTACCGGAATTCTCTTAAACTCACTTTCTCGCAAATTTCTTATTATTGGTATTTTGCTTTTATAAACAACACCTATTAATGCGTTTTTGTATTCGAACTTATCATTTTCATTAAAATATTCATCTCCAAAAATTTTAATAAATATTCCTTTATCATTTTCTAGCTTAATTAAAATAAGAGAATCAAAGGGGAACATCTTTTTTAATGTTTCATTGTAGAGATCAAATATTTCATCTACATTTAAATGTTTAAGAAGTAATGTCGAAATATCTTTAAAGATTGAAAATCGAACCGAATCTCTATTTTTTATTTGTATATCATTTATTAAATGAATACATGTCGCTATCTGTATTGTAATCAATTTAAGTTTCTCTTTATCTTCCCATGTAAAAGCATTTTCTTCTAATGAATCAACTACCAATACACCTATAACCTTATTTTCAAACATAATCTGCATTGCCGTAAATGATCTGATCGGTTCATCCTTGCTGTAATATTCAAGAGAGGAAGAGGGGAGAGTAAATTCATTATTCAATATGTCTCTTTTATATTTGCAAACCCAGTATATTAAGTTTGCTTCCCGTGTAATTAATATGTTTCTATTGATATTTTTAGATCTGGATTTGCAGGAAATTAGACTTAATGATTCATTTTTTTCACTATATAGAAAAATTGCTGAAGTAAAAGGATTGAATATTTTGAATATTAGATCTGTCAATGAATCTATTGTTTTTTCTCTATAGTATGAATATTGATCGTTTCCCCCACTAAAAATTGTATTTGCTTTTTCCTCCAGGTCTGTACTTTCCGGGGAGATAAAATGATGGGTTTCTATTGAATTTAGTTGAGTTTTCATCGTATCAATTATATATTCTTTCTTATGACTGATATAGCCTATTACAAAACTTATTACAATTGTCGCAGCAGACATAGAGTAATCTCCTTTCGAATTTAGAATTAATATGAAATTAATAATAGTTATTGATACCAACAGTGTATATAATTCTGAATTTGCCCCCAAAAGGAATATAAAAAGGTATAGAAATCCTATAAAAGGTGAATGAATACTTCCTGTAATTTGTATGGCTATTAACAAAACCTCGGAAAGAACGAGAGATAGGTAAAGTTTGATACTATCATTTTTCCCGCTTAAATATAAATATAAAGGATAAGTAATAGTTGAAAATATTAAAATAATAGAGAATATAAGAGTTGCAGGGGAAGCATTAAAATTGAAAAGTCCATTCAATATAAGTATGTATACTATTATCGCTATTAGAAAGAAAGGGATCTTATTTAATTTCATTAATATCCTTTATTTATACAATATCATCTGAAATCATATTACAATATAACAATATAAAAATCAATGAGTAATAAGCTAGTATGAAAGTAAATTAGTCTAATACAGTAATTAATGTAGTTTTAGTTTCTGTTTTAAGTTTCAAGTAAGAAAAGGTTATTATAGGTTCTCTAATTTAAAATAGGTTATTCTATGATAGAATATTAGCAATACCATCATATTCCTGATTTATTTTGAAAGATATTCCCATTACTATCAATTCTCAACTGATTTCCATTAAAATCTTCCTTTGATAATTTTTGAATAAGCTTTATGGTATATATTGTAGTGTCAATATAGGGAATGCCAGGTTTTTTTATATCTATTGGAACGATATTTCCTGAATTAAATGAACCATCCTTATTTAATTTTACTTTTAATATGAAGCTTTTACTTGCTACTCCTCTGAGACTAAATCTACCATAAGGGCAAAAATTGCCCAGGCTGTAAGCGATAAGTCTATCTTTGTATATTTCCATTGCTCTTGGAATATGTGGTCCGTGTCCTAATATAAGATCTGCTCCATTTTCTATTGCTTTGTGAGCAAATCTTACAACATTACCCCTTGCTTCTCCATAAAAATATTCAAATCTGTTTATTGTATGAAGTGCTTTTATCCCTTCGGCTCCTGCATGCATGGAAACAATAAAAATATCAAAGCTATCACTTAATGAACGAATAGTCGAATAAGCTTTATTTTCATCTAATATATTATAAGTATTATTATAAGTTGAAAAAGCAATCAGTCCTACTTTTAACCCATTTATATTAAATCTTGCAATATCACCTATCTGTCCTGAATGTTGGATTTTAAGACTGTCAAGTATATTTAATGTTGTCCTTATTCCCTTTATTCCGAAATCCATGATATGATTGTTTGCAAGACTAATACAATTAAAACCTGCTTTAGTAAGATTTTTCGCATATTCCGGAGGAGTTCTAAATGCATATGTTCTTCCACTTTCTATATTTTTATTTGTATAGCCCCCTATACAGAATGGCCCTTCGAGATTACCAAAAACAATATTTGTATTAAAGTGTTCCTTAACATTATCAAAAAGATGTTTCCCTGATGAGGGGGGAAGGATAGGATCAGGAAAATCCGAACCCATCATTATATCCCCGACAGCTGATATAGTAACAAATTGTGCATTACTGTTCGTATCTTGAGGGAAAAGGAATTGTACGCACTCTATGTTATTATAGAACAAAAGTAATAAAATGAGTGTAAATGAAAAAAATCTCATAATTGAATGGATTATACATATAGTTTTTCTTTTGTCAATGTTTATAAATATTTTCATTATTATAATACACAGAATATTATATTATTATAAAAGTGCATGAAGTGTATTTTCATTTAATTATTCGACACAAGATGTTGTATTTTTATACATTATAATTAAACTAATATACATTATGTGGAATGTATATTGCATGTTATCATATAAATTTCTGTAATATTACCTTTGAATTATTTTATGATATATGTGCATATTTTTACTGTATTGCAAAAATAACTATTGACAAATAAATAAAAAAAAAGTATAAATTAATTATATGAAGAATCTCAAAGAGAAGTTCTGGACAATCCGCATTCAAGAGGATGGTTTGTTTGGTGAATATTTTACTTTCACAATAGGTAAAAAACATTTAAAAATCTATTTAGTTATTGGTGCAATATTTGCACTGCTATTTATTTCCGCAATGGCTCTATCTATATTCAATAATATTCATATTAAAGAATACAACAATCTTACGAGAGAAAAGGAAGATATTATATTATCTATAAAAGTGATTGAAAATAAGGCGGATAGCCTTCTTTCAACTGCTTTGCTTATTGATACACTTGATAAAGCTTGTAGAATAGTAAGTAAATTGAAGGATGTATCGGATGATGTTAGAGAAATGGGTGTTGGAGGTCCTATTTATCAGGGGCAGATCGAAAACAGCATAAGAAACTCGAGATCAGGTGAAATGGTGTCAAAAGTGCAATTTAAACTATCAAAGTTAGAGAGAAAATTAAACTTTGATGATTCATCGATAACTAAAATTAAAAACTCCCTTTCATTAAGAAGAGATGTTATTAATAAAACACCTTCAATTTTACCCGCTAGTGGAAGGATTACATCAGGTTTTGGCTGGAGATCTCATCCGATTTTAATGAAAAAGGAGTTTCATAAAGGACTTGATATAGCTAATAAGATAAAAACACATGTAAGGGCTACTGCTGATGGTATTGTTTCCCTTGCATCAAGCGGGAATTATTTCGGATATGGTAAATTTATTAAGATTAATCATGGATATGGGTATGAAACCAGATACGGACATCTCAATAGTGTTATGGTGAAAGAGGGGCAATTCGTAAGAAAGGGGCAGGTTATCGGTCTTATGGGGAGTAGTGGTATGTCAACAGGTTCTCATTTGCATTATGAGGTAAGAATCTTGGGTGAAGCCGTTAACCCGGTGAACTATATTCTTGGCTCATAAATAAAATGTTTCTCGATAAAAAACAAAATTTAATTTTAGCCCCAATGGCGGGCATTTCAGATATTCCATTTAGAAAAATTTCATATGATTTCGGAGCAGATATTGCTGTGACTGAAATGATAAATGCAAGGGGGCTTATAGAAGGTTCAAAGAAAACCTATTCGCTGATGAGGATTGATAAAAGGGAAATAAATACAGGTATTCAATTGTTTGGGAATGATATAGAAATTATGAAAAGAGCTGTTGAAATTGTTTGTGAATCAAACCTTAATATAAAATTCATTGATATAAATGCCGGATGTCCAGCTAAAAAAGTAATTAGAGGTGGTTCAGGAGGAGCTTTACTTAAAAATTTAAAAAACCTTGAAATAATGCTGAATTCAGTAAAAAAAGTTAGTAATATACCTGTAAGTTGCAAGGTAAGAATCGGATATGATGAAAATACTATTAGTGAGATTGTAGATGCGATAAAAAGCAGTGGTGTAAAGATTATTACTATTCATGGAAGAACAGTAAAACAAGGTTTTAAAGGGAAATCCGATCTGTCATGGATTAAAAGTTTTAACAATGATAAGGATATGCAGTATATTATTAGTGGTGATATAAACACGCCTGATAAAGCAGTTGAAATTATGGATAAATATCCCAAATTTCACATTATGATTGGAAGAGGAGCTTTAGGTAATCCATTTATTTTTGATTATATAAAAGATTTAATGAGAAATGGCTATTATAATAGAGTAAATAAAGAAGAATTATTTAAAACGATTAGGAAACACTATAAATTTATGCTTGAGGTTTTTGGTGATTATGGTGTAATTTTAATGAGAAAGCATATTGGATGGTATCTTAAAGGATTGCCAGAATCAAAGAAACTAAAAGATAAAATTAACAAGATCGGGGAATATAGTGATGTTATAAGAGAATTGGACAAGTATGATAGAAATTGATGGTCTGTCATTTGTCTATAATGATAGAAAAATATTTAGTAATCTTACCCTTAAAATGTATAAAAATGAAAATACTCTTATTTTAGGAGATAACGGGTGTGGGAAAACGACTCTTTGCAATCTTATTGCAGGGATTCTTGTCCCGGAAATAGGTAGTATAAAAATAGACGGCGTTGATATAAGCGAATGGAGAAGAAGGAAGATTCCAAAGGTCGGAATACTTTTTCAAAATCCTGATAATCAGTTTATAAGATATAAAGTAATTGATGAGATTAGATTAACATATAAATATATTACAAAAGAGAGAGAGTGTTTTAAATCGGCTAACGATGTAATTAACGCTTTCGAATTAAATAATATTTCAGACAGATTAATAAATACACTATCCGGAGGAGAAAAACAAAAACTTGCTCTTGCCTGTGTTATGGCTTATGAACCCGAATTCCTAATATTAGATGAGCCATTTGCCCACCTTGATCCTTTAAATGAATTGTCAATAAGGAATATAATCAGGAAGTTATCTGATAAGATTACCGTTATTGAGGTGTCGCAAAAAAGTAGTATAATGGATGATTTTAATAGAGTAATTTATATAGAAAATCAAATAATATCTTTTGACGGTGATATCGGAACATTTAAAAAATCCATTTTATTCCATGAGAGAATTAATATAATAAAGAATAAACTACAAAGTAAATATAAATATACTCCTGAAACTTGTTTAGATAGTGAAGTATTGAGTGAAAGTAAGAACATTTGCAGAAGAAATATAATAGAAATTGAGAATCTTTCATTCTCTTATGGAAGAGAAGAAAAGACACTTGATAATATTAACCTCTCGGTAAAAGAAGGGGAATCTTTAGGTGTAATAGGTCCAAATAGCTCAGGGAAATCAACTTTAATGGATATTATTGCTGATATACTAAAACCTGATGAAGGTGTTATAAACAAGGATCTAAATGATTTTGCATATATTTTCCAATTTCCCGAAAGAAATATATTCTGTGAAACTGTTTTCGATGAAATCTCTTTCTGGGGAAAAAATGTTAATGCAGAAGATATTGAATTTAAGGTTAAAAATATTATGGCATTAGTAGGACTTGATTATGATAAATTTGCTTATAGAAATCCGTTTCTATTGTCTTATGGGGAGAAAAGGAAGGTTTCTATTGCATCGTCATTGGCACTTAGCCCTGACCTTATTCTTTTGGATGAACCAGATGTTAGTTTATCCGAGTTTAGTAAGCAGAGTATATGTAATACAATATTAAAATTAAAAAAAGCAGGGAAAATATTTTTTATTATTAGTCATGATATTGAATTCCTTTATCCAATAGTAGACAAGGTTGTTATCATAAACAAAGGTATAACTGAGTGTTATGGAACATTTACGGAATGTGAAAGTAAATTAAATGAATATGGATATAAATACGAATAATAGACATCAGACGCCAGACATCAGACATCAGACATCAGCCGAGAAGGGAGAGAGATAATAACCAATTACATAAAAGAGAAGAGAATTATTTATTGCTTATACAAATAAGGGCAGACTCAGGGGTCTGTCCCTACAATTTCAATTTACGATTTACGGTTAGCGATTTACAAAAAAAACCATATCATTGCGAACGAAGTGAAGCAA
>JAGLYS010000366.1 GCA_023132105.1 Caldifarciminota bacterium | reverse complement strand
CATATAGTAACTTTCCCTCCACAGGCGGGAGGGAATTGAAGGGAGGGGGATGAGATCCTGAAATAAATTCAGGATGACAGGAAAAAGACAAGTAAATAGGGCAGAACAGGGGTCTGCCCCTACAATTCTCAATTTATGGTTAATGATTTACAAAAAAACCATGTCATTGCGAATAAAGAGGAAATAATCAAAGTGCATAAATGCAAGCACAAGCACTGTTCTAATATTTATTTGTTGATCGTAGAGACGCAATATCTTGCGTCTCTTTAATATCTTGTGTTTATGGAACATTTGACGCAAAATATTGCATCTCTATACAGAATTTCAATTAGATTGCTTCGCCTACCTGTGCATTACACGCAGACAGGTTTTTTCACTCCTCGCAATGATAAAGATAGGCTTAGTGAAATGGGAACATATGTCTATGCATATCTAATTAGGATATAAATATATTGACAGAAATAATATTATATATTAAAATTATTTAACAATAAGGAGGTTCTATGAACGATTACGGAGCAGCCGGTGCATCATTGACTTTATATTGGATTTTTGCAATTGCTTCTTATATCTATATGGCTATTGCTTTACAAACTATAGCTAAGAAAACTAATGCAGAAAATCCATGGTTTGCCTGGATTCCGATTCTTAATGTAATTCTTATGATAACAATTGCCGAAAAACCAATTTGGTGGATATTGCTATATTTTATTCCTTTTGTTAATATTGTTATAGGAATTATTGTTTGTATTGAAGTTCTAAAGAAGAGAAAATATTCACCATGGTGGATATTATTATTCTTTATACCTATAGTGAATTACATTGCTGTCGGTATGGTCGCATGGAAGGATAAAGAATAATTCAATTAAAAAATGTAATAAAGATGGAGATTGGAGCTTTAATTCCAATCTCTATTTTTATTCGATAAAATTTATTTTTAGTAACACATTTGACAGAATATTCGTATATAAATATAATGATATTAATAGTAAAATATATTATCGATAAGATATAGGAGGTCTATAATGGGAAAACAGATAAAAGCAATGGTATTTATATTTATTTGCACAAGTATTGCTTGGTTAATTCTCGGTAGTGTGACAAATGTCAGAACCTATGATCAAAATGCAAAACTCAAGACAGCTGTTTCACAATTATGGGGTTCACAGCAAAGGCAACAAGCTCCGGCTGTTTATTATCAGACCGAAACCCGGGAATGGATTGAAACTACTCAGGGAAAGAAAACCGTAAGGAAAGTACAAACCGTAATTCATAATAATTATACAAATATAAACAGTACTGATATAAAAGCGGATTTGAAACTTGAATATAGGAAAAAGGGATTATTATGGTATTCAACATATAATATTAAATTTGATGGTATATATACAATTGAAAATAATACAGATATGCAGAGGGATTTTTTCTTCGATTACGAATTCCCTAATAAAGATGGTATTTATGATGATTTTTCCTATATAATAAACGGGGAAGAGGAAAAAGATCTCATTCCTATTGCAGGAAAATTAATAAAAAGAATTAACCTTAAACCCGGAGAAACAAAAACCATCGCAATTCATTACAAATCACAGGGGATGGATGAATGGTGGTATATATTTGGTTATGATGTTTCCCAAATAAAAAATTTTAATCTTGTATTGACGACTAATTTTGATAATATCGATTTTCCTGATGAGAGCATTTCACCTATTAAAAAAATTAAGACAGACAATGGATGGAAACTTATATGGAATTATTCCAATCTGATTTCCGGAATCCAGATTGGTGTTACATTACCAAAGAAACTTAACCCGGGTCCTTTTGCCAGTAGAGTTAGCTATTTCGCACCTGTATCGTTGTTCCTTTTCTTATTTTTAATGTTTATAATTACTACTGTAAAGAAGGTAAACATTCATCCGATGAATTATTTTTTCATATCGGCAGCTTTTTTCAGTTTTCATCTTCTTATGTCTTATCTAGCTGATCATATGGCAATTCAACTTGTGTTTGTAGTATGTTCAGCCGTATCGATCTTTCTCGTAATATCATATATGCGACTTGTTGTAGGAACTCGTTTTGCCTTAATCGAGATAGGGATTGCACAATTCGTTTATCTTGTAATGTTCTCATTCGCATTCTTTCTTGAGGGGTATACAGGACTCTCGATAACAATTTGTTGCATACTTACATTGTATGTTGTAATGCAATTTACGGGAAAAATCGATTGGAGTAAAGAATTTATCAATAAAATCGAATAATAATTGTTTCCATTAAGGAGGATCTTATGAAAAATATAAATTTCAAAGCAATAGTGCCGATGAGTCTCATTATTCTTTTTCTATTTTCATCAGTATATTCTCAACCGACTGAAAAGAATTTACTTAATGCATGGGAAGATGTAATAAAAAGCGATTCCAAAACAATTGTTTTTGAAAAGACTGATAAAAATATGTACAAGTTCAACACAGAACGATTTCCTTTCGATGGCAAATTAAAAGTGTTAAGTGTTAATATCGACTCCGTGAATGAAATACAGGATGGGTATATACCGGGTATTATAGAGATCGAATTAATCGGATTGTCGGATGATATCACTACGAAATACAGTTATAGTTACTCTACATGGCTTCAGAATAATTATTTGTATTACAATACAAGTACAGAAGAGTGGCTGTCTTCAAAAGCATATTATAAAGAAATACAGGAAAAATATAAAATACAGCCATATAAATATTGGAATATTCTTACAAATATTCCGTTTGTTATTTTCTTTCTGTTTATAATATTTATGATAATCCTCCTCATAAAAACGCAAAGAAAGAATAAGAAATATATTGATACTGCTCAGGAAGCGACGAATCGCTCTCTTGAAATAGCAGAAAAATCGATAAAAATAGCAGAGGAAGATAATAAAATTTTAAAGGAGATTTTAGAGATTTTGAGGAACAGAGGATAATTAAATTGTTATTACTTCAAGCAACATTATAAATATACTATATTTAAAGTTATGAAAAGTATAATCGATGATATTTCAATAAAGGAGTAGATATGAAAAGAATTTCTTTTTTTGCAATTCTTGCTGCTGCTGTTATTTTGTTTGTTGTATCATGTCAGGTTAATCACCCGATAGTTATAGGCGAAACAGCTATAATAGTAGATCATAGATACACAAATTTATCGGAAATATCCGAACAATGGATTAAACAAGCAAAATCAAACCTTTGTATTGCGTATGGTCATACATCACACGGTAGTCAACTTACCACGGGAATGACCGGACTTATTAGTTTTAAGGGAGAACTATATGCCTATAATGGTACAGGGGCAGATAGCGCACTCGTATTAAGGGATAATCCGTTTTCAGGGGCGAGTGATCTTGGAAACCCCAATAGAACAGTTTGGGCTACATCAACGAGAAATTATCTCGATGATCATCCAGAAGTCAATGTTATAATCTGGTCATGGTGCGGACAGGTTAGCTCAGCTGACAGTTCTGATATAGTTACATATTTGGATTTAATGAATAATCTGGAATATGATTATCCGGATGTACACTTTGTTTATATGACAGGTCATGTTGACGGAACAGGTCTTGATGGAAATTTACATATTAGAAATGAACAAATAAGACAGTATTGTATTACAAACAAAAAGATACTATATGATTATGCTGATATTGAGATGTATAATCCCGATGGTACATATTTTGGAGATAAAATACCAAATGATAATTGTGATTATGACAGTGATGCAGATGGCACAAGAGATGCAAATTGGGCAATAGAATGGCAGGATGCTCATCCCGGTGAGTGGTATGATTGCAGTTCAGCTCATTCTCAGCCCCTTAATGCAAATCAAAAAGCTTATGCCGCATGGAGTCTCTGGGCAATCCTTGCAGGTTGGGGAGGGGTTTAGGAGGATAATATGAGTGATGAAATTAAATTATTCGAAGATGGGAATGAGGAATTCTCGAAATTTATAATTATTCTCGGGAATATATTGATGTTATTGTGGATTGCTCTCGGTACTATTTCATGTTGGTTTTTGAGTCCCCTTATTGCATTGCTTTACATGTTATTTGCTTTGATTATGATTTTTGTTGTTTTAAGAAAAATGGTTTGTGTTAATTGTTATTATTATGGTAAATGGTGTGCAATGGGGTGGGGTAAACTATCGGCAATATTTTTCAGAAAAGGAGATGTAGGTAAATTTAGTTCGAGTATCGGTATAAAATTAGCGCCTGTTACATATGGTCTTTTAACACTTATACCATTAATTCTTATTGTTATTTCACTTGTCAGGGGGTTTTCAATATTTAAAGTTGTTCTTCTTATTCTTTTACTATTCATTTCATTCTATAGCGGTTCGATTAATAGAAAAAAGACATGCGCAAAGTGTAAAATGAGAATTATATGCCCCGGTAGTGCAGTTAAATAGATGAATATAATATAAGAAAAAAGTTTATAAAAGAAATGAGTATTAATGAAATAAATGCAAAGTCAATTTTAAGAAAATCAAAGAAAATCGACTCATGGTTTGTTGCACAATATGGGATGAATTTATATAGAGGATGTACTCATAATTGTGTTTATTGTGATGGACGGGCAGAAGGTTATTATGTGGAAGGGGAGTTCGGCAAAGATGTAACTGTTAAAATGAATGCAATGGAGATTCTTAAAAGGGAATTGGATCCGAGAAGGAAAAGGAAACCTTTTAAAAAGAGCTTCTTTATGGTAGGAGGAGGTGTTTGTGACAGTTATCAACCGATAGAAAAAAAGTATCGATTGACAAGACATTCGCTTGAAATCATTCATGAATATGGATTCCCGGTGCATATGCTTACAAAATCAACACTTATAAAAAGAGATATCGATATATTAAAAAAAACTAATGAAAAGAATAAAGCCATAGTGAGTTTTAGCTTTTCCTCAGTAGATGAAAAGATAAGTTCGATATTCGAACCGGGAGTACCAACACCGGAAGAAAGACTTGATACACTTGCTTTTTTTAAACGGAATGGAATCTCTTGTGGTATGTTTTTAATGCCTGTTATACCTTTTATTACGGATACTTATGAAAAGATTCAAGAAACCATAAAAAGAGCTGCCGAAGTAGGTATAGATTTTATTGTATTTAGTGGCATGACACTTAAAACAGGCAGGCAGAAGGATTATTTCTATAATATATTGAAAAAATACGATTCCAATCTAATCGATAAGTATAACAAAATTTATAAAGGGGATAAGTGGGGGGCAGCAAATAGAACATATTATGAATTAATTAATAAACGATTTAGTCAAATTGCAAAACGATATGGAATGCCAAGACGAATGCCGGTTTCCTTATTCAAAAACATACTAAATGAGAATGATTTTGTTATCGTAATATTGGAACAGATCGATTATTTTCTAAAAATGGAAGGAAAAAGCTCGCCGTACGGTTATGCTGCCTATTCTATATCCAAACTGAAAAAACCATTATCGGAAATAAAGGAACATTTAACGGATATAAAAGGCGTAGGAAGTGTAACCGAGAGAATTATATTAGAAATTCTTGAAACGGGATCTTCTTCATATTATAGAAAATTAGCATTTTAATAAATATAAATCAGGAGAAATAGTTATAAATTACACAAATAGAGATATTGCCATATTTTTTCATTTATTATCATTGCTTCCATTAATAAGTCACATTATCTTTGGATAAATGGGATGTGTCGCCATATCGAACAATATTTACAAAACGATTATCAATCTCGATTATACTAAGAGATGTCTGCTCGATGGGAGGGGTATTCCATATATCCCTTATATGTTGTTTTTTATAGTAAGATAAGATTAATTTTATTACTATAGCATGACTAATGATTAATATATTTTTACCGAAATGATTTAAAATAATCCTATTGATAGCAAATAAAACCCTATTTTGAGCTATTAGAAAGGATTCGCCTAAAGTGGATTTAAAAAGATGAGGTTTTTCCTTTAATAAATTAAAATCTTCAGGAAAACTATTTTCCAGATCCGAAAACAGACAACCATCCCAACTGCCAAAATTAACCTCTCTCAGATTGTCATCCTTTACTAACCTTGTATTTCTGTTTCGATTTAAAATATTGGCGGTTTGCACAGCCCTATTGCAAGAGCTTGTGTAA
>JAGLYS010000365.1 GCA_023132105.1 Caldifarciminota bacterium | reverse complement strand
AGGATTGAGGTGAGGGTGATATAGAAATTGTAAATCGTTAACCGTAAATCGAAAATCGTAAGGGCAGACCCCTGTGTCTGCCCTATCTTTTCGTGAAATTCTCCCTTATTCGTGAAATAAAGTTGTAATTTATTCTCTTCTCTTTCTCTTTGTGCAATTCGTTCCAAATTCGTGAATTCGTGGTTGATCTCTCTTTCTTCCTCACTCCTGATGACAGCTTAAAAATATTCTTTTCTATTCATTGAATAGACTAATAATCAATATATATTATTAAATTAATTACCTGTCGGTTTATAAAATCCTCCAAAATTAAGTGACGGAGCATATGGAATTCTTGCTTTTCTTAACATAAATATCGTTTCTGTTTCTAAAAATACTCCATACTTATCTTTACTATACATTATTCCCCCGCCGGTATGTATTGTAGGAATAGTTATTCCTTGTGCATTCATAAAACCAATGCCGGTCAGAAAATAAGGACCTAAGTTATCTTTTGAAGTGAATTTGTATAAAATTCGTCCCCTTGTAAAGATTGTTCCTCGGGAAGGAAACATTGTAAATTCTCCTTCCAGTTGATTGGTTGAATTAACCGCATATGTTGCCGTTAACGACGGAATAACTGTCCCTGGCAAAGAAAACCTTAATCCGAAACTCCAGATACATAAAACATTCAATATCAATAGGATATTCATATTAACCTCCCTTTTTATGTAAAAAGACGATACCTGAATAGTATAATGGTATTGGAAAGACAAATAACATAAGTAAAAGTATATCAGTACCTTTCCAACCTCTTATGAAAAAAAATATTACAAATGTAGCATATAAGAAACATAACAAAGCTGCTGCTTTTCTATAATTATAGGACAAAATCGCAGGGATAATGAATCCGATACCTATGGAAGACTGAATTATTCCGCCTATAGTTAAGCCATTTGATAAAATAGAAAATAATATCCACCATCCCCCGAAAATATATAATATTATTCTCCCGGATGTAGCAAGATCATATCTCTGCAATAGTAAAAACATTGTATAAACAATAGTTGGAATAATTATCAATAAATAGTAAATGGGATCAGGATTTGTTTTTGTAGTAATTGCCTGATTGATGAATAGAACAATAAAAAGAAAAATAGAAAGTTGAAAAGTGAGATAACCGGCCCTATATCGAATAAATATTTCTCTCTCGTCATATTTTTGAGATTCCGTATAGAAGATTGTTAATGGAAAATACAGAAACATTAAAACAATAAAATAGGGTGAAAGAAAAACACTTAAAATAATAGTTACCGGTATAAGAAAAATGCTCCATAAAGGAATAAATTTTTTCATTTTTCCTCCATCAGGTAAAATATTTCTTCTACATTTGTTTTGAATATAATTGAAATTTTTAGTGCAAGTTCGACAGAGGGGTTATAATCTCCCTTTTCAATAGCAATTATTGTCTGTCTTGTAACACCAACATTTTTTGCCAGATCCTCCTGTGTTAAATCAAACTTAGCACGCCATACCTTTAGAAAGTTTTTAACCATAAATATATTATACATAAAATAAAAATAATGTCAAGTCAACTTTACATATTGTTGGGTAAACTATACTTAGTGAAAAGGGAGAGAGGGAATAGCCACGAATTCACGAA
>JAGLYS010000364.1 GCA_023132105.1 Caldifarciminota bacterium | reverse complement strand
AAGAGAAAATTAAACACGAATTACAAGAATGGAGAAGAGAATATTTTTTTACTTTAATTCCACAAATTAGGGCAAATTTCACGAAGGGGATATATATATATTTTATCTTTTAATTACACGGATTAGGGCACGATGCATCGTGCCCCTACAATTTACGATTAACGGTTTGCGATTTACGATTTGCGAAAATAACCCTGTCATTTCGAATGAAGTGAAGCAATCTCACAAGAGTAAATTTAGATTAATTCTTCGTTTCATTCCTCCCAATGACGATGATAGACATAGTGTAACTGACATATGTCTATACTTATTTACATCATAGTGTCAGAACATACTTGACAAAAAAATGCAAATAGATATAATTTATTAAGAATGATTTAAGGAGGTTGTATGAAAAAATCATTTCTAATTTTATTATTAGCATTATTTGTAGTAAATTTTGCTTATAGTGAATATGTGTCTCTTGATAACAAAGCATATTTACCATATGAGGTAAATATTATTTCTCAGACAACAGATGAGGTTATTGTTGAATTCAAACTGAATAGTTTTGAAGTAGACAAAATTACGATTAAGGGAAAAGAGTATTCAAAAATTAATATTCCCGGAGTAATTAATTATCTTGAAAAAGGGAAACCCGAACTTCCTCATATAAACAGGAATGTAATTATCTCGGATGTAGGTAAAGTTACATTCAAAGTAATCGATTCGGAAATTATTACAAGGGAGTTTTTACCACCTGTCCCATCAAAAGGTAATCTTCTAAGAAATATTGATCCTTCAACGGTTCCTTATACATTTGCAAAGGATTACAATTTAGCAGTATTTCCTTCGATCTATATAGATATTTCCGAACCATTTATAATGAGAAAATTCAGAGGAACGAATATTTCTTTCAGTCCAATTATATATAATCCGAAAAAAACAAATTACACTGTTTATAAGAGGATTGTAGTAAGTATAAAGACTGCCGTATCGAAAGGAATAAATGAAATCTCAAGAACGGATTTAGCACTTAAGATAGATAAGGATTTTGAAAATATATATAGAAATAATTTTATTAATTATAGTGAGATTATAAGTAGATACCCTGCTGTAACGGAACAGGGTAAGATGCTAATTATAACAGATGATGGGTTTTACAACACGATGATGCCTTTTTACTTATGGAAACTTAAAAAAGGTATTCCGTGTGAGATGGTAAATTTATCTACAATTGGAAATAACGAACCCGCAATCAAGAATTTTATACAAACGAAATTTGATTCCGATACTATTGCATATATTTTACTTGTCGGTGATGCTGAGGATGTTTCTCCGGGTACTGGAACAATTGGTGATGCAAATGGAGAGGTTTCTGATCCTGTTTACACATATCTGGCAGGAAGTGATTATTATCCGGATGCTATTATCGGAAGATTTTCATCATCTAATGCAACTGATATTGCAAATATGGTAAACAGATCGATAGAATATGAGATGAATCCTACTCCGGCAGGAACCTGGTATCATAAAGCAGCGGGAGTATCGAGTAATGAGGGATCTCCGTCTGATGAGGAGAGAATAACATGGGAAAAGGATACACTCTTGGCTCATAATACATATGAATCTGTTGATATTCTTGTTGAGGGGCAAGCAAACTTACAATCTAATATTTCAGCTGCATTTAACGAGGGGAGAGGACTCGGTTATTA
>JAGLYS010000363.1 GCA_023132105.1 Caldifarciminota bacterium | reverse complement strand
TATTTATATTAATATTATTAATAGTAACATTAAATCTGGAGGATTAATGAATAACACATTAACGAGGATATGTCCGATATGTAAAGAACAGTTAATGATTTCAGAACTTTCCTGCTTAAACTGTAATGTCAAAATCCATGGTAATTTTATTATACCCAATCTATTGATATTAGACGATAATATGATGACATTCTTAAAAATATTTTTAATTGCGAGAGGCAATATTAAGGAGGCGGAGAGACAACTGAATATATCATACCCTACCGTTAAAAAGAAATTAGATGAATTGATAAATATTCTCGGTCTTGAATCACAAAAATTTGCAAAAGACATTAATAAAATGCTTGATGATCTTGAAGATAATAAAATAAATATCGAAGAAATTATAAGGCAAACGAAAAGGAGGTAAAAATGCAAAGAAAATTTTTATGGGGAATTTTATTCATCATAGTGGGGCTTGCAATATGGGCATCAAATTTAAACTACATTCCATTTAACCTTGATTTTAGCAGGAACTGGCCAATTATTTTGATAGCTATCGGTGTTGTAAAACTTATTGATTTTATTAAATTTTCAAGAAGAAAAAAGGAATAACTTCCTAAGGAGGTATATCATGGAAGACGAAATTAAAAGAATATTGGATATGGTAGAATCGGGAAAAATAGGGACAGATGAAGGGGCAAGGCTTATCAATGCTTTAAATGAAAACAGAGCGACATCTAAGGGTTCAGCGGGAGGGAAATCACACTGGCTTAAGGTTATTGTTAGATCCAAAGATGAAGATAGAAAAGAAAATGTTAATATTCGTATCCCTTTGGGTATTGTAAAAGCTGCCATTAAAATCGGAGCAAAATTCTCTTCTGCAATTCCAAAACATGCTCAGGAGAAGATGAATGAGAAGGGGGTAGATATAACAGAACTTCTAAAAAGTGATGAGATAAGTGGAATAATAAACAATCTGGACAATACGGATCCATACACACTCGTGGATATCGAAGATGAAAGTGAATTCGTTAAAATCATTCTTGAATAAATAGAAATATAATTTATTCGCAGGGGCAGACCTATGTGTCTGCCCTTTCTTCCTCGCCCTTGATGGGAGAGGATTGAGGTGAGGGTGATTGTATTCCTTTCTCCTTCTCGGCTGAAGTCTGGTGTCTGACGTCTGATGTCTATTTCTCCTAATTCGTGTAATTAAAACAAAAAATATTTCCCTCTCCATTCGTGTAATTCGTTATAAATTCGAGAATTCGTGGTGGATCTCTCCCTCCGTGGTTATTCTTGGTTATATTTGAAGACATACACTCTATATTTATATAGTTGTAAAATTCTTTATTTTCTTTTATTATATATATAATAAAAATTGTAATTACCTTGAAAGGAGGAATAACATGGAAAAAGGATTTTTTACTCAACTATTTGATTTTTCATTTACAGAATTTATTACAACTAAAATTATTAAATTTATTTACATTTTAGGAATGATTGTAACCGGGCTTGCTACAATCGGAATTATTATAAGTGGATTTAGCCAATCTGTAGTTATAGGTATTGTTGCACTTATTTTTTCACCGCTTATATTTATCATATATGTAATTATTTTAAGAGTATGGCTTGAAATAATAATAGTAATTTTCCGTATTTCGGAAAATACCGAATTGTTAAAAGGAAAGGAGTAGAAATAATTTTATATTTCAAAAGTAAGGGTTCAATATTTTGAACCCTTTTTTTTATTCCAATAATAATAATTTTAAAATTGCTATTTCAAATGTATTTCTAAAGTTTTGGACATATATGATTTGATAATTTCATAACAAAATGAGAATTATTATTCTTATTCTTCATTCTTCAAAGCCCTTTACCAATTTTGTTAATGAAAAAAGAAAACAAATTATATTTTAAATTGTAGATAGTCATCTATACTATCTATAAGTATTTTTTTCTTTGCATTAAATTTGTTAAATAAATCCAGTTGTTTTTCATTCATCTCCATTTTGTATTTAACTTCTATCAATGTATCATCTACCTTAAAATCTATTTCTATTCCATCTCTATATACATAACATGGGTTTCTGCCTTTTATCTTTAAAAACACAAGATTCTCGAATATTGCACCTTTATCCCTAAATCCTGTAATCATATTCCTTATTCCTATATCAGCTGCATATATCTTTTTAGATGCTCTTAATCTTTCATTTAATTTACCACAACGTTCAATTGGATATATAAGAAACGCATTTGTAAAGTAACTAAAATATCTTCGAGCTGTATCTACACTAATGTTCATAACCTTTGCAATTTTATTAAGGCTTAATTGTTTACCTGAGCGTTCCATAAGTATTTGAAAATAATCTTTTACAAGTCTAACATCTTTTAATCCATGAATAACTACAATATCTTTATAAATTATATCATCTAACAAGGAATAAATATAATTAATATCTTCTGTAAGAACATATTCCGGCATTCCTCCATAATAAAGATAATCTTCAAAATATCTATCGATTAAATACCTTTCTGATTTTTCTATTTTAATATTTTTAAATAACAGAAATTCGTTAAAATCGAGTGGTAAAATTTCAATTGTTCTTGCTCTACCGGTTAAATATGCTTTTTGATCATTAATTAATTTTGATGACGATGAACTTGCAAATACTTTTATATTTTCCAGATCATATATATTTTTTAATTCTTGTGCAAAATCTTTCTTATATGTAATTTCATCTAAGAACACAAATGTTTTTTCTTTTCTTTTAAGCTTATGCTCTTTTCTATACGCTTCAATAATATTATGAATGGAGTAATCGGATAAATTATATGAATCTAATGTTATATAGAGAATATTCTTTGGAGAATAAATTGATAACAAATATTTTATTAGCATTTTAAATATAGTTGTTTTACCTACCCCTCTGATACCGACTATAAAAGTGATATCCTTTCTTTTGAGTTGCTTTTTTAATATGTTAAAATAGATTTCCCTCTCTTTGAAATCAAAGGAATATTCTTCTTCCCACCATGGGTTTTGTCTAAATAATTCTTCTGTAATTTCCATAAACTACCTTTACGACATTATCGCATACAATTGCCTAATCCTATACGATACTATCGTATAGCAATCAGGCATAAATGTCAAGGGCAAAGAAGATAATTTCAGGGATTCTAAAACTGGGGTCTATAATTCCTCTATCTTCTCACTTAAAAATACACCCCGACCTTCCCTGATATTCTTTTAACATTATATGAAGGTATAACACCATTTCTAATAAAACAATCGACACCTATACCGAAAACATTTACCTTCAACTTCCCTCCGAGTTTAAATTCATTTATCTTCGCTCTCGCAGAACCATAGGATTGAATGTATCTATAATCAACATACACATTACCGTATTTTCCACTATATATACCTTTCGCCAGAGGTCCTACGGAATAACTCCACCCGCTATCCTGTTCAATCTCTATGTCATAACCATATTTCCCATTCACATAAATTCCTGCCGAAAGCGATAAGCCATCTATAATTTCTCTCCCTATATATCCTTCGAAGTCTGTCATTTTATAGTTTTTATACAATGTATCTTGATGCATTTCACTGTTATTTTCATAACCGATTTTAATATCAAGATTCGACCTATCTCTTAAATACTTGAAATCCAAACTATGCCTTATTCTATTTTCGGTTTTCACCAAAAGTAATGTGTCCCCTGATGTATCCGATTGTGTAGGAATAATAATATTGTAAAGCCCGTCCTTCCTGTTATCATTAAAATTATATGTTAATGATAAATTTTTAAGCAATTTTAACCCTACAACAGCACCTATATCCTGCCCTTTATTATTTCTCCTCATATCTTCAAGATTATTTAATTCACAATATCTGTCATATGTTTTGAAATATGATAAATTCGTACTTACATATTCATTCCTGTAATTTATCTCTCCTCCATTTTTAATATAATATTCCTGAAACAAATCGCTATTATATATCCCGAATCTAACCTGAGGTTTGTAAATTATATTAATGTATTTAAATAAATTCAATTTCAATACGGAATTTGCTTGTAAACGATTCACAGGCACAAGAATAGTATCGATTGTTCCGTTTTCTCTTCTCGATTGGAAATTTATTTTCATATCCAATAATTGATTTATGTTCCCATCGATGCCCCCATTACCGTAAAAGATTATATTGCCGTCATTATCATTCATTAAACCGGAACCTATATTCAAACCAATCATCCGCCATCTGTTTGCTATTTTAATAAAGTGATTATAGTAATACGCATAAACCTCATTATAATTTTCTATTTTGTTCTCTGTTTTCATCTCAGCATTAACATACTTGATTAGCTTTACACTCCCGTCTATAAAATAGATTTTACTAATAATAGTGTCTTTTTTCTCATCTCCAAGCCCGGAAGAAATATTGCTTATTAATAATTTGCTATTTAATATATCCTTAAGATAATGCTTGTTAACACTGTAATTATCTTTTATGATTCGCTCGAAGTTATAGGATAGAAAATTTTCCTTGATATTATATCCCAACTCAGCGGAAATATTTTTTGTTTCTATACTATCCTTATTGGAAATATTGTATCCGGCAGCAATTTTCAATCTGTCATTGTCAAATCCTGAATATAGATGATATGAATTATAACCATTACTGCTTAAGAGCGTATGATTATCATCAGTTTTAATCCCTTTTGCATTTAAGTAAAATCCGTTTTTATTAAAATCGATATTCCCCGACAAATTCGATGGGAATAAGCTGTCGCTTAGGGATATATTATACCTGCTACCTATATTAACAAATCTATTTTTATATCCTCCGCTAACACCGACATTGGAATTTTCTTTGATTGTATCACCTTGAATGTTCTCTTTTCCTCCTGAGACACCAAAATTTATAACATCATTATCAAAATTATAACTTCCATTTAGTGTCGAATATCTGTCGATACTTTCAATCTGAAAACATACTATTAAATCCTCGTTTATTTTCAATATTTTGCTTTTTAAGCTGATCTCCCCCGATATATAATTGATCGTATAATCTTTCGTTCTTTCAAGCTCGATTCTTCTGTTTTGTTGATCAATAAACATTACTTTTTCACTGCCCTCTTTGATATTAATATAACCCAGTGAAAATGGACCTTCCGTATCATTTCCCTTTATTCTCATCTCTTTCACATCCATATTGTTATAAAAAAAGTAGCTTTTGGCACTATGATTCGAATATCCACTCTCAACAATTACCCCTTTTAATAATGCATTATTTGAAAATGCGGGTATTTGAGAATTAAACTGCCCCATCGTAATTTTACCAATTGTATGTCTTAATGAAAATTTATACAGTTTTTCATTCCCGGGCATACCATCCGTTATAACATTTCCATGAAAATACAGGTTATTTCCAAGTCCCGCATCGATTGAGATATTATTTCTATTATTTCTATTGAAATATGGCTGATAATTGTAATCAGATACATTCCCTGAAACGGTTTGTTTGTTGAACAGGAATTCACTATATCCTTTTAAATGGGTATATGTGGAATCATCTCCATATATGTTAATATTTAACAAGAATAATATCAATATTAACACTGTTATTCTTTTCATATTACACCTATAGTTTAACTGTAATTGACAATCTATGGCTTGACGCAATCACAGGATTTGTTATAAATGCATAATCAATATCAATATATTTCGTACAAAAACCAAGACCTGTAGTAAGTGAATTGTTTTTATATCCGAAACGAACGGGAACAATACTGAACACCTTCCATTCGATACCGAATGAATATACAGGATCGAATATTTTGATATTATCCTGACTCATATCAAATGAAATCAATATACCGTCATTCATAGATTCGGTTACATTTTTCAGTAATCTAACATTAATACCAGCACCATAAATACAGTCGATTGTATCCGTATATTCATTATTCCAAAATAACAATCCTTCATCCGAGTATGATAATCCAATGCCAACACTTGATATTAAATAATTTGGAATACATTTCTTGTATCCCATACCAAGCCCCCAGCTAAAACCTTTCCCTTTTATATTATATATGGAACTATAGAGATATGATCCTCTTACACCGATGGAAAAATCATAAATGCTCCGTTTTAGTGATAAATCATATCTTGAGTATATATATGATGCGGTTCCTTTGTATACAATATTGGTAAAATTGGTTCCCGGGATAGTATCCTCTCCGGCTTCTGTTATTGGAATTCCCTCCTCGCTTAAAATATATGCTCCGCAACCTATTACATTGTTTTTATCTTTTTCGAATGGTAATGAAAAATTTACAGCTCCGGCAAAAGCATCATAATTTGCTCCGTAAGGAATTTTATCATGCATATAAATAAGAGAAATATTTTTATCGGCTGATAACATAGCAGGATTCCACAATATTGAAACGGGACTTTCAATCGATGTATATGCATCGCCCATTGCACCGGATGCAGCACCTATTCCAAGTTCATTTATAAGAGAATATGTACCGGAAGAACAGTATAAGATAACAGGCATCAATATTAAGATAAATATTAGTTTTTTCATATTATTCACCTCCCTTAATAAGCATTAATTTTGTATATTTTTCGACATATTCATCGCCAGCATTTGCTTTTATTACTATTGTATAAACACCATTGTTGCAAATATCACCACCTGTGTTTCTTCCATCCCATTCGATTTCATTGATACCACTATAAAGATTGACATTTTCTAATTTCCTCACGGTATAACCAGCCAAATCGAGTATATAAACATCGCATATCGCATCTTTGTTGACAATAGCTCTCACATTCGAATGTTCTATTAAAGGATTAAATGGCGAGGGATATGTGACAAATGTACCTATTGAAAACTTCTCTCCATCCCTGCTTAAATCATCCTTTTTAGCATTTGCTTTTCTACTGTCAAAAGGAATATGTAATTTGTGCAGGTCATTATCAATATAGAATAGGTCATCACCCGAACGGACAAAGTCGTTGACGAAATTATTCCCTATATAACGGTAATATCCCTTATAATAACCCCATTGATTGTTGAAATTATAAACAGGATAAACAATATTAATATATATAGTACTATTTACATCTTCAACACCGTAAATCGTATTAAGTGAATCGGTTACAAAGGACATAATATAATGATTATCATATTCTACCCTAAACGATGTGTCCTTCTCATAATTCAAGCCATTTTTTGTATATCTTGAAATATAATATATATTTGCTATGGTATCCTCTTCCGATATATATATATCACCGTTTGCATTTACATCGAATGAATACCCGGCAATAGGGAATTTATAAGTGGAAAGAAAATTGAGATTATTATCAAATATATCTACTCTGATTGAATCATCGGATTTATTACTCATATCTTTCATTCCAACATATATATTTTTCAATGAATCAAGTCCTATACCCAATATATTGAAAGAATTATAAGATCCTGTAATTACATTGATTACGCC
>JAGLYS010000362.1 GCA_023132105.1 Caldifarciminota bacterium | reverse complement strand
AATTTCCGTAATAATGCCTGCACCAACTGTTCTACCACCTTCTCTTATTGCAAATCTAAGATCTTTCTCCATTGCTATCGGGGTAATTAGTTGTACCTCTAACTCTACATCATCGCCTGGCATTACCATTTCTCTTCCTTCCGGCAATTTTACCGATCCCGTTACATCTGTCGTTCTAAAATAAAATTGCGGCCTATATCCAGCATAAAATGCGCTGTGTCTGCCTCCCTCTTCCTTCTTCAATATATACGCTTTCGCTTTGAAATTCTTATGAGGGTTTATTGTTCCAGGAGCTGATATTACCATTCCTCTCTCTAGTTCGTCTTTGTTTACTCCTCGCAATAGTACTCCTACATTGTCTCCTGCTTCCGCAAAATCCAATATCTTTCTGAACATCTCAAGACTCGTTGCTACCGTCTTCTTCTTTTCTCCAAATCCTATTATCTCCACTGCATCTCCACCTTTGATCTTTCCTCTCTCTACTCTCCCCGTTCCTACCGTACCTCTGCCTGTTATACTAAATACATCCTCTACACTCATTAAAAATGGCTTGTCTTTATCTCGCTCAGGTAATGGGATATATTCATCCATTACTTTTAATAATTCCCATATCGGTTTCTCCGACTCCTCATCATCCCCTTCCAATGCCTTCAATGCACTTCCCTTTATTATCGGAATTTCATCTCCGGGAAATTCATACTTCGTTAATAAATCCCTGATCTCCATCTCTACTAACTCTATTAATTCCGGATCATCTACCATATCCGTTTTATTTAAAAATACTACCATTGACGGTACATTTACCTGTCTCGCCAATAGTATATGTTCCATTGTCTGGGGCATCGGTCCGTCAGGTGCACTCACTACCAATACCGCTCCGTCCATCTGGGCTGCTCCCGTGATCATATTCTTGATATAGTCTGCATGTCCGGGACAGTCTACATGTGCATAATGTCTGTTCTCTGTCTCGTACTCTATATGTGCCAACTGTATTGTTATTCCTCTCGCTTTCTCTTCCGGCGCCCTGTCTATCATATCATACGCCGTATATTCAGCCCAACCCTTCTTGGCTAATACTTTCGTCATTGCCGCTGTTAATGTCGTCTTGCCATGATCTACATGACCTATTGTGCCTACATTAACATGGGGCTTCTTTCTTTCAAACTTTTCCTTTGCCATACTGTATTACCTCCAGTAATATACTTGAAAAATTAGCTTTTTATAATAATAAAAATTCAGGAATATGTCAAGGAGATTTAAAGAATTCCAAACTTTTCTCTCAGCTTCCCTTCAATATTTTTATTGACCTCTTCATAATGGTCAAACATCATTGAATTCACAGCTCTCCCCTGAGAAGCAGATCTAAGATCAGTTGCATATCCAAAAAGCTCGGAAAGCGGGGCATATCCAACGATGATTTGAGCGTCTTTTCTTGATTCGATATGTTCTAATCTTCCTCTTCTTTTATTTAAATCTCCGATTATATCTCCTAAATAAGCTTCTGGTGTAATAATTTCAAGTTTCATTATTGGTTCGAGAAAAATAGGGTTTGCTTTCCCGAACGCTTCTTTTGTAGCAATAGATGATGCTATCTTAAAAGAAAGAGGACTTGAATCTACCTCGTGAAATGAACCATCTACGAGGTCACATTCTATATCAATAACAGGGAATCCTGCTAAAGGTCCTGTATATAACGCTTCCCTGACACCCTCTTCAACTGAGGGAATAAATTCCTTTGGTATTACACCTTTCACTATTTTATTATTAAATTTAAAACCACTACCTTTTGCTGCTTTTCTGAAAATCAATTTAACTTGTGCATATTGCCCTTTTCCTCCTGTTTGCTTTATGTACCTTTTATTGATAATCACAACCTCTGTAATGGTTTCCTTATAGGCAACTCTTGGCTGCCCGATATTAGCCTTTACCCCGAACTCCCTCATCATTCTATCAATTATGATTTCCAGATGCAGTTCTCCCATGCCGCTAATGAGTGTTTGTCCTGTTTCCTTATTGACATGCGTTTTAAATGTTGGGTCTTCTTCTGATAATTTATGTAAAACATCAAAAAGCTTGTCTTGATCGGCTTTTGTTCTTGGTTCAATCGCTATTGATATAACAGGTTCAGGAAATATAAGATTCTCTAAAACGATCCGATTACTTGGATCTGAAATAGTATCGCCTGTCTTGGCATTTTTTATACCAAAAAGAGCAATAATTTCTCCGGGCCCAGCTTCCGATAACTCAGTTTTCTTTTTAGCATGCATATCAAAAACCTTAGATATTCTCTCGGTTTTATCTGTTCTTGAATTATATACTCTCATTCCTGATTTTAATATACCCGAATAAATTCTTGTATAAGCAAGTTTACCAACAAAAGGATCCGTTGCAATCTTAAATACCAATGCACTTAATGATTCATGAATAGAAGGTTTCTTGCTAATTTCCTTACCCGAACCTACATCTATTCCAATTACACTCGGAACATCCAATGGTGATGGAAGATAATATACAATAGCATCCAGTAATTTTTGAACACCTTTATTTTTAAATGAAGAGCCGGTTAAAACCGGGACAATTTGATGCTCAATAGTTCCTTTTCTAATTGCGGATTTAATTTCATCTTCGGGAACAAAAACACCTTCTAAGAATTTTTCAGCTATATTATCATCAAACATACTTAATTCTTCAAGTAATATTTCTCTATATTTATTTGCTTCCTCTTCAATATCCTTTGGTATATCTCTCTCATCAAAAGTTGCTCCAAGTGTTTCATCATGCCAGATATAAGATTTCATCTTAACAAGGTCAACAACACCTGTAAAATAGTTTTCCTTTCCTATAGGTATTTGTATCCTAACCGGATTTGAAGAGAGTCTTTCCCTCATCATATTGATTACATTATCAAAATCGGCACCTGTTCTATCCATTTTATTTAGATACGCTATACGAGGAATCTTATATTTATTGGCTTGCTTCCATACTGTTTCAGATTGTGCCTCAACTCCCTCGACTGAAGAAAACAACCCTACTGCTCCATCAAGAATACGAAGTGATCTTTCCACTTCTACTGTAAAATCCACATGCCCGGGTGTGTCAATAATATTAATTTTATGATTTTTCCAATAACAAGATGTTGAAGCTGATGTAATAGTAATACCTCTCTCCTTTTCTTGTGCCATCCAGTCCATTGTAGATGCTCCATCATCCACCTCTCCAATCTGATGCACTCTTCCGGTATAATACAATATCCTTTCGGTGGTTGTTGTTTTACCTGCATCAATATGAGCCATAATACCAATGTTTCGAATATCCGTTATTGAAATATTTTCCATATAAACTATATTCTAAAATGTGCAAAAGCTTTATTGGCTTCAGCCATCTTATGGGTATCTTCTCTTTTCTTAAAAGCAGACCCATCTTTTTTACTTGCAGCAATAATTTCTCCAACCAATTTATTTTTCATTCCCCTCTCACCTCTTTTCTTGACTGCTTGGAGAATCCACCTTATGGCAAGAGTGATTTTTCTGTCCATACTTATTTCCGTTGGCACTTGATATGTTGCTCCTCCAATTCTTCTTGGTTTAACTTCTAAAAGCGGTTTTACATTACTAATAGCTCTTTCGAATACTTCAAGTCCATCCTCTCCTGTTTTATTGGAAAGCTCATCAATCATATCATAAAATATTCTCTCAGCCAGACTTTTTTTGCCTTTCTTTAAAAGAGCATTAATAAATTTTGAAACCAGTGCACTGTTGTATTTCCAATCAGCTATAATTTCTCTTTTCGTAGCTCTATTACGTCTTGACATATTTTTCCTCCATTATTTCTTAGGACGTTTTGTTCCATAGAGTGATCTGCTATTTTTTCTTCCTTCAACACCACTTGCATCAAGAACCCCTCTCACAATACGATACCTTACACCTGGTAAATCCTTAACTCTGCCTCCTCTAATAAGAACAATCGAATGTTCTTGAAGATTGTGTTCTTCACCTGGAATATAGGCTGTAACTTCAAATCCATTTGTAAGTCTAACCCTTGCGACCTTTCTTATTGCTGAATTTGGTTTTTTTGGTGTTGTTGTATATACTCTTGTACAAACACCCCTTCTCTGTGGGCATGATTGTAATGCAGGAACGTTATTCTTTTTTAGAATCTTTTTCCTGCCTTTCCGTATTAATTGATTAAGTGTTGGCATTTTTTGTTCCTCCACTGTTTACAAATGTTTTATTTTCTCTTTCTTTATTATTCTTTTCGAATACTTCTCTGGCAACATGTTGCCATCTTCTAAATCCTGTTCCTGCTGGTATTAAATTGCCCATAACAACATTTTCTTTAATACCTAATAATTCATCAACGCGTCCCTCAATCGCTGCTTTTGCAAGCACAGAAGTCGTTTCCTGAAATGATGCAGCAGAGATAAAGCTTTCCGATGATATCGATGCTTTTGTAATTCCAAGCAGTACTGGTGCAAATATCGCTGGAGTACCTCCTTCTATTAAAATTTCTCTATTTTCCCGAACTACTTTTTTTCTGTCAATATATGTTCCTTCTATATTACTCGTATCGCCACTTTTAACAATCCTAACTTTTTGCAACATCTGCCTTATAATACATTCAATATGTTTATCATTTATTTTAACACCCTGAAAAGCATAAACGGACTTCACATCATTAACAAGGTAATTACCTAAACTAAACATACCTTTGATTCTTAGAATATCATGTGGATTGATAGAACCTTCACAGAGTTTTTCTCCAGCATTTATCTTTTCTCCATCATGAACATAAAGGTGTCTGCCATAAGGAATTTTGTACTCTTTACTCTCGCCTTCAGAACCTTCAATTATTATTTTTCTGGATCCTCTTCTTGAAGATCCAAATCTAACAATACCATTAATATCACTTACAATAGCAAATTCCTTTGGTATTCTTGCTTCAAAAAGTTCGGAAACTCTTGGCAAACCTCCCGTAATATCCACAGATTTACCTGTTTCTTTTGTAAGCCTTGCAATAATATCACCGGGGTGTATGTCTTGACCATCTTTTACACTCAAATATGCCCCCAGAGGAAGTGCATATCCTCCGAGCTTTTCGCCATTATTGTCATAGATATCAACCTCAGGCATAAGAACCTTCTCTCTATGTTCTATAATTTTATAATTCTTATTACCACTTAAAATCTCTTCTTTCAGTGTAATCTTATGCTTAATATCTACAAAATGTATTTTTCCTTCAAATTCATTGATAATATAAGTATTATATGGGTCCCATCTATATGCAATACTACCTTCTTTCACATTTTCTTTATCATTAATCATTAATTTGGCACTATATGGGACATCATACTCAATCTCTTGATTTAATCCGGTAAATCTAATTTTTCCCTCTCTTGATATAACGATAGGAATACCTTCATTATTAACAACTTTCTTTATTTTTATCAATCTGATTTTACTGTCAAACGGAGTCTTGATAATTGGTTGTTCTGCAATTCTTGAAGATGTACCTCCGGTATGGAATGTTCTAAGAGTAAGCTGAGTGCCAGGTTCTCCGATACTTTGTGCTGCCATTACACCTATAGCCTCTCCTATTTCAATTAATTTTCCTGTTGCTAAACTTTTACCATAACATTTCTTGCAAATTCCTCTCTTCGATTCACAGGTAAGTATCGATCTTATCTTTACTTCCTCTATACCGCTCTCTTCAATCTCTTTTGAAATTGTTTCAGAGATCTCTTCATCCTCTTCCAGAAATAGTTTCTTTGTTATCGGATGAATAATATCCTCTGCTGCAAATCTGCCTGTTATTCGTTCTGATAATGTTTCTATTACTTTCCCTGTCCCGGGTTCTACCATTGCTCTTCTTTTAATGCCAAGAATTGTGCCACAATCTTCTTCAGTGATAATTATATCCTGTGCAACATCAACAAGTCTTCTTGTTATATAACCTGCCTCGGATGTTTTTAATGCAGTATCCGTTAATCCTTTTCTTGCTCCGTGGGTTGATATAAAATATTCAAGAACTGTCATTCCTTCTTTAAAATTAGAAATTATCGGAGTCTCAATAATTTCTTTTCCTGTTAGCTTCTTCTGGGGTCTTTGTATCAATCCTCTCATACCAGCAAGCTGTTTAATCTGATCTCCACTCCCTCTTGCACCTGAATTCCACATCATAAAGATCGGATTGAATCCTTCTCTATCACTCTTGACAATTTTTTCCATTTCATAAGCAATTTTATTTGTCGTCTCAGTCCATTTATCGATGATCATATTATACCGTTCCTTTTCCGTAATAAGACCTCTATGGTATTTTTCATTTATATCATCGACTTCGGCAAAAACCCTATCTAAAATTTTTTTCTTTTTAGGAGGAACTTTTATATCATCTACACCAAATGTAAGACCTGATTTAGTCGCATATTTATATCCAATATCTTTAACATCATCTAAAAGTTCAACAGTTTTATATATACCTATTGTATAATATGCTTTCTTGATAAGTGTATTCAATTCTTTTTTATTCAATAGCTTGTTTATAAATCTGATTTCTTCAGGAAGAATTTCATTAAAGAAAACTCTCCCTGCTGTTGTTCCAATAAATTTTCCCTTATACTTATAATTTATTATTGTATGAATATCTAAATTTCCTGATTCTACTGCAAATCTCAATTCATTAATATCATCAAAATAAGCACCTTCTCTTTTCCCTCCCTTTCTTTCCTTTGTAAGATAGTAACATCCGAGTACAATATCCTGTTGTGGGGCTACTACCGGTTCTCCATTTGAAGGTTTTAAAAGATTATTAGCAGATAACATTAATGTTTGTGCTTCTAACTGAGCTTCGAATGAAATAGGAAGATGAACAGCCATTTGGTCACCATCAAAGTCAGCATTAAATGCAACACATACCATAGGATGCAATTTAATTGCTTTCCCTTCTACGAGTACTGGTTGAAATGCTTGAATACCTAACCTATGTAATGTAGGGGCTCTATTGAGAAGTATGGGATGATCTTTAACAACATTTTCAAGAATTTCCCAGACCTCAGGAGCATTTTTTTCAAGTAATTTTTTAGCTCCTTTTATACTTGATGCATAGCTTTTTTCTTCAAGCTCTTTAATTATAAAAGGTTTAAATATCTCAAGAGCTATTATTTTTGGCAATCCACATTCATATATTTTCAGTTCGGGACCTACTGTAATAACCGAACGAGCAGAATAATCAACCCTCTTACCTAAAAGGTTCTGTCTAAATC
>JAGLYS010000361.1 GCA_023132105.1 Caldifarciminota bacterium | reverse complement strand
CGTCTATTTCTCCTTATTTGTGAATTCGTGGCTATATCTCCCTTTCCCCCTTCATGTAATTATTCTAATAAATTAAAATGTAAACATACTGTCATCTATTTGCTCTCTTGAAATGTTGCTATATTTTATAACTAATCTAATAATTTCGTCAGATAAATAATCGGTCTTCATATCCATACATTCGATTTCATTAATATTATTATAATATATCGATACATTAACTTCCGAATTGCATCTGCTAATTTGTTCCCTTTTCAATTGCCAATTGGATTTATCGATTTCCATACTAATAAATTCAATTTTATCGAGTTCTTCCTTTGGAATCATTTTTATCTTGATGAAATCACTTTTGTTATCAACTATATAAACTTTATAACATTTATTTATATCTTCCGGATAATAATTTAATAGAGAATATGCATCTATCCTCATCTGTCTTATCAAATAATCTTCTGCCCTTTTTACTGTAATGCCATTATCGTCTGTAATGTGAATATTCCCTTTATTGTAAATTTTTATACATTCAATAGGATATATTTGATCTATTCTTATCATTTTATCATATTTTGCATAATATAAAAATTTCTTTATGCTAATTCCGCTTCTTGTATGTAGCTCCATCTCCACTTCCTGACTTATACTATTGGATTTCTTTTTATATATGGCAAGACTATCTATTATATCCCCGACATCCAACCCCTGTACTGTAGATTGTGAAAAAATAATTATACTTAACATAATTACTCCTTGCATCGATTTCATAATTTTCTCCTTTAGAGGGCATTCCCTCCTTGTTTTTTATATTTTATAATAAGAACATATCTAAGTCAAGTTAAAAAATAAATATTTATCTTATTAAAGCGGAGGGAGAGGGAGTCGAACCCTCGTCAGGTTGCCCTGAACACGATTTCGAGTCGCGCGCTTTCGACCACTCAGCCATCCCTCCGAACAGAAAAAAATCTTTTCAACAATTCTATTGATTCCTTTTGGCAAACACCCCCTACGATTTCTAATTTATGATTTAGATTCTTATTATTTAAAACATTAGAACCTGTACTAATTGTTCCGAATTTAATCTGTTTTGCTCCGTAAACAACTTTTCTCAATCTTGCATTCATTATTGCTCCAGCACACATTGCACACGGTTCACATGTAACATAGATCTCACAATTATTCAGTCTCCATCCATCAAGAATCCTCGAGGCTTTTTTTATTGCAATTATTTCAGCATGAGCAGTCACATCCTTTTCTGCCTCAACTTCATTATGTGCTTTTGCAATAACATTACCATCGCAAACTATAACTGCTCCAATAGGAACCTCATTATTAAGAAGTGCATTTTTCGCTTCTTCAATAGCAATTTTCATAAAATGTTCTTCTCCCATAAAAAGTGCGCCCGGGGGGAGTCGAACCCCCAACCTACAGATTCGTAGTCTGGCGCTCTATCCAATTGAGCTACAGGCGCGTATTGGATATTATAATGTTTTATGTCCCTTTGTCAAGATATGACTCCTCACTTGACACAAATTATAATCTAATTTAGAATCTTATAAAACTAATCGGAGGAACAATGAAAATTAAAAAATCAATTAAGATATTATTTCTCATCCTTTTTGTTTATTCTGTAATCTCAAATGCTAATACAAAAACCCCTATTAACAACCATGGAAAAATTGCTGATTACAGATGGCTTCATGCGAATCAGATGAATATGCCCCTTATGAATTATGGCATATTCGGACAAACAATTGGTGGTATCGAGGGCTTTTATTGGCCTAGCGGTTTCCCTGATGAAACATATATTTTTGGTGCTGGAATATGGGTTGGTGGTTTGGTAAGAAATCCAATTGACCCGACAAGATTCGATACGCAGGTTACATGCGGATACAATCCAAATTCAGGTGGTACAGAACTTATTCAAGGTGCTCCACCGAATGACGATGCACTTACGAATCCTCTTGAAAAAATATACTTCTCTATAGATGACGATTGGCCATTGAAAAAGGTATCGGGAGAAGACAGTATCCTTTCAACCACAGATGTTTATTATGTTTATAATGACTATGAGGTAAGCAAGCATTTTGTTCCTGAAAACAAACCACTCAATATTACTATAGTACAGCAAATATATGCATGGACAGGAACATTGAAAGAGGACATGCTTTTCTTTGTTTTTAATATAATTCTTGATCCCGAACAAGATACGGTTCATAATGCATTTATGGGCATTTGTGCAGACAATGCTATTGGCAATGAATATGGAACAAATGCAAATGACCTTGTAAGTTTTGACAGAGAACGTAATATGGCTTTTCAATTTCAAACTGTACCGGAAGGCGGGTGGGTTCATTCTCCCGGTACTATAGCTTATAGATTTTTACAGGGACCTATATCTAACGGTGTGGATACTATTCATATATATCAGGATCCTTATGACACAACTCAGATAGATACTATTGTAATAGGTCCCAAAGATACACTGGGAATGACTGTATTCAAGATTTTTACACTTGATGTGGATCCTCAAGATAAATACGAAAGATATCAGGTTATGAGTGGATATGACTATCGTACTATCGATCAGAATGATCCTGAAGCATCATACCATCCATTTGATATTGATGAATTCGGACCATCCGACAAGAGAGTAATTCTCGCAGCAGGCCCATTCAATCTTATCCCGGGGGATACATCGAAAATTATCTATGCTATTCTTATTGCAGCAGACACAACCGAACTACCGGTAAAGGCAGATGTGGCACAGGCAATATTCGACGGTGGCTGGTTATCACCGGGACCACCCGATCCGCCCAAGCTATATGCCGTACCCGACGATAAGAAGGTATCATTGTACTGGGAGAATAATGCAGAGCTTTCACCGGACAAATATTCAGAACTGGCATCAAAAGATTCAATTATGCAAGGTGGTGTAATGAAACCGAACCCATCCTACAACCCGAAATACAGAACATATGATCTTGCAGGATACAAGGTCTGGAAGAG
>JAGLYS010000360.1 GCA_023132105.1 Caldifarciminota bacterium | reverse complement strand
AGATTATGGTTTTAAAATGGCATTAGGTTACAATCCGCGATCAACAACGGAATGGAAAGGTACAAGGCCAAACACAAGAATGGGGGTATATGCAATGCTTGAAAAGAAGTTCGATGAAGTAATTCTGAAGGAAAAGAAAGCAAAACTTGATAAAGAGAAGAAGATAAATGAATTGGAGCTAAAGAAAAAGGAAAAAAAATTATTTGCAAAACAGGTAATGTTCGAGAAGAATATTATCGATAAAGAATACGAATTTGAATTTGATCAGGAAGAAAATGCAATTTTAGAAATTTTATCCGGCACTAAAGTCGCAAAAGTTCATGTTCATAAGGATGATGATGTATTATACCTTATTAATCTTGTTAAAAAATATAAATTAAATGTAACGGCAGAGCATACGGGTGATGTTTTCAATAGAGATATTTTTGATGAATTAGGTAAAAATAATATCCCCGTGGTATATGGTCCTCTCGGCTCTGTAGGATACAAGGTTGAATTGAAACATGCATATTATCAAAATTGTGAATTGTTGATGAAATCAAAGGCTTTTTTCGGATTGATGAGTGATCACCCTGTTATTCACAGTATGACACTTAGGGATACATTAAAGTACTTTATCATATTTGGTATGAGTGATGAGGATGCCATATCTTTGATAACATATAGGAATGCTAAAATCCTTGGAATAGATAATATCCTTGGAACAGTAGAAAAAGGTAAAATGGCAAGTATTGTAGTTTGGAATATGAATCCTCTTCATATCGGTGCCTATCCTAAACTTGTTTTGGGAGAAGGAAAGATATTGAGGAAGAGATAGAAATAGATGGGCAAGGGATTATTATTACAATTTTAGAATAATTGCAATATGTTTATACTTATCTACTTCTATTCGAGTACCTTCTATTGACACTATTTAATAAAAACTATATTATAGAATGATATTAAATAATATTGATAATATGGAGATTATAGTATGAAAAATAGTAAAATTAATGCAAAAGATCTAATTCTAAATGTAGCCAGTGAAATATTTAGTCGCTTTGGGGTATTTAAAACATCAATAGATCAAATTGCGCGTGAATCTCATAAAAGTAAAAGTTCAATATATTATCACTTTAAGAATAAGGATGAAATATTCAAATCTGTTGTAGAAAAAGAAATAGAACAGTTGGAGGATGAAATTAGAAAATCCATTAATAATCAAGATACAATGAAAGGCAAACTTAAATCTTATATAATAACAAGGATGAAATCTTTAAGAGAATTGGAAAACATATATGCAGCTCTTACGGAAGATTACCTTACACATTATGATTTTATTAAACATATTAGAAAAATATATTATAAAAATGAATTAGAAATTATAAGAAATATTTTGGAGACTGGAATTAAGAAAGGTATTTTTATTGTTACGGATATTGATTCTACAGCACTTGCTATTGTTATAGCTTTAAAAGGATTTGAACATTCCTTAGTATTAAGGAATTATACTACAAAATTAGAAACAACAATCGATATATTTTTAGACATCCTATTTAATGGACTAAATAAGAAATTAAAGGAAAACATCAGTTCGCAATAATGGATATTATTTTTTCTTAAAAAAGATTTATTAATCGCAAATTTTCAACATTCAATCCATATATTCAAAAATCAACAAAATTAAAATTCAATATATCCCAAAATTTATTTATAAAATGATTGCCAAATTCTGGGATATATAAATATTTATACTTGACACTTTTTAAAAAAACATTATATTACTTGTACTATTGTACGATTATAGTATAATAATGCAGTTTGCAATATTGTATATGTAAGTGATTATTTGATATAATATTTTATTAGACAATCAATAAGTTAGGAATATGACCAAATGATTGTCACAGAAGGAGGATCGTATGATCGAAGGCAAAAATGTTTATGACCAACTATTCAAAGCTATTGATTTTAATAAGACTGTTAGAAATGTAGCATTAAAATCAGCTGAAAAAGCATTTTGGATATGGAATGTAAAGAAAAATACTGCAAACAAACCGAAAGAGATTCAAAAAATGAAATTTTATATGGGAACTAGCATATTATATTCTCTTGTAAGAAATTATGATAGAGAGTATATTTCAAAAGATGTGTTGACGCGGATATATAAAACACTTTATCAAGGAGCCTTTTTTTCGTCAGGTCAGAAAGCGAAAGATGATTTTAATAAAAAATATGATTTTTATCCTCCTAATTTTATTACATTGAGTCCATCAAAAGCATGTAATTTGCATTGCAAAGGATGCTATGCATCCAGCACCAAACTCGATGCTGAGAAACTTCCTTATAAGGTTTCAAAAAGGATATTGCAGGAAACGCATGATAATTGGGGCAATAGATTTGTTGTCATATCAGGTGGAGAGCCATTTATGTATAAAGATGATAATAAAACAATACTTGATTTGGCAAGTGAATTTAAAGACTCATATTTCTTGATTTATACAAATGGATCTTTAATTGATAAAAAGACTGCAAATAGGATTGCTGAATTAGGTAATATTACAACTGCAATATCAGTTGAAGGATATGAACAAGAAACAGATGACAGAAGAGGGACTAATACCTATGCAAGGATATTACAATCAATGGATAATTTAAAATCAGCAGGAGTACCATTTGGATTATCCATTACGGCAACGAAGAATAATGCTGAAATTTTAACAGATTGGGAATTTTACGATTATTATTTTCAGAAAATAGGTGTTTCATATATGTGGATATTTCAATATATGCCAATCGGGAGAGGTTTTAATATCGATCTTATGCCAACCCCTAAACAACGATTCAAAATGTTCAAGATGTGGGAGAAATGTATCAGAGAAAAACACTACTTTGTTGCTGATTTTTGGAATAGTGGTATTGTTTCGGATGGTTGTATTGCATATGGAAGAGAGGGGGGATATATTTATATAGATTGGAATGGGAATATTATGCCCTGTGTATTTGTTCCGTATCATAAGGATAACATATTTGATATATATAGGAATGGTGGAACAGTCACAGATGCTCTATTCTCAGATTTCTTTATAAACGGTAGAAAATGGCAAAAAAGATATGGATTTGGTAATGATAAAGAAAAACCACAAAACTGGCTAATGCCATGTTCTATTAGGGATAATTATAAAGCTTTCAGGAATGATATAATAACTGATAATATTATTCCTGAAGATAAAATGGCGGAGAAAGCGATGAATGATACTGATTATTATAATAAAATGATAGATTATGATGATATATACAGGGAAATTACAGAAGAATATTGGCAAAAGAGATTTATAGGAAAGAGGAATCAAGGTCGTATCTAACCAGTATGACATTTGTTATTTTTTCAATCCTTCTTATGTGGCATTTTGGAATTGTAACATCATAGTTATTATCGATATTTGACAAAATGCCATATATATTATATTTTATAGTATATAAAAATAAAAAGTAGATGTTATATGAAAAAAACAACAAGAAATCCGAAAATAAACGCAACCTTAAATGAATATAAACTTCTTATAGAAAAATTAAAGGAAGGTATTGCATTCGTAGATTCCAATGAGATATTTACAATTTCCAATCCTGCATCAGATGAAATATTTGGTGTTGAGAATAGTGGATTAATAGGAAGAAGTATAAAAGAGTTTACCTCTGATAAAAATTTTAAATTTGTAAAAAAACAAACCGAATTAAGAAAGATGAAAATTTCAAATACATACGAGTTAGAAATTATAAGACCTGATAATAAAAAGCGATACATTAAAGTCTCGGTAAATCCGATATTCAATAAAAACAATAAATATATTGGGGCTTCTTCCTGCTTTCTTGATATTACAAAAGAAAAGCAAAATGAAAGAGTCCAGAAACATATAAATAAGGTTTTACTTACGATAAAAAATATTAGTATGTTTATTTCAAGAGAAAGCAATATAGATAGATTACTTCAAAAAATATGTGATTCTATTACATATGTCTCGGGATATAAAAAGGTATGGATTGTTCTGTTGGATGAGAATAAAAATGTTTTCACTGTTAACAAGGCAGGAAAAGGAATCAAATTCGATTTTATTTCACATAAATATAATAAGTGTATTAAAAAAATATTCAGGACAGAAGGTATACATTATCTGACTGATTTGATTTCAAGTAAAGATAAATGCGCGACAGGTGTTCGAAATGCCAAATTATTAATCACAAAAATAAAGCATAACAGGTTGTTTTACGGATTGTCGATAATACAGATATCAGATAATTTAATGGTAAATAAAATAGAAGAAAATCTAATAAGAGAATTATTCGATAACATTGCTTTTGAGTTATATAATAAAGAATTGGAAAAATCTCTTAAAAAAGAGTTCGGAAAAATTAGAGGATATCTCGATATTGCCGATGTGATTCTTATTACATTGGATAATGACGGTTTTATTAAAACGGTTAACAACAAGGCATGCGAGGTTTTTGAACTTGAACAAAATGAAATAATAGGTGCTAATTTATTCGAATATTTTTTCTTTGAGAATGGCTATAAAGATAAAACTTTTCTTGATAAGGATTTTAGCAAAAAAACAGCTCCCAATGAGTCTGTAGAACATTATATCATAGCAACATCTGGTAAAAAGAAATTAATTTCCTGGCATAATTCGCCAATAAAAAATAATAATAATAAAATTATTGGAACATTATGTATAGGTGTAGATATAACACAACAACAAAAGATTAAAGATCAACTATCATTATTGGCAACAGTAACAGAACAGGCGAGTGAAATGATT
>JAGLYS010000036.1 GCA_023132105.1 Caldifarciminota bacterium | reverse complement strand
AAATCAATCTTGCCTCTTTAAGCAATGATATGGATTTTAATATTTTATCATGCCCGTTCACTGTTGAAATTTCATTGAAATAAATATCCGATAGTTGTATTAATATCCTGGCATAAAGAAATTTTTGATTTTCTTTTGTTCTATTTAACAAATCATTTAAATGAGATTTAAGTATATCATCTGACATTTTATTCATATTTATCAATAATTTATTATATTCACATTCATCATTGTATAGTAAAAACCCATATTTATTGATCAATTCATTAGCTTTTTCAATTGCACTAAGTGCATCCTTATTCCTATATAAAATCACTAAACATTTAGATTGATATATTAATGAGAGAATTCTAACCTCAGGTTTATATAATTCTTCATATTTTTCTGATATTTCTTTAAAATTTGAGTATGCCTTCTCAAATTTATCTGAAATAAATGCCTCTATACCGTTCATCTGAATTAATAGAATTTTATCCTCTTTGGAACCAATATTATTCATTACTTTTTGTGCTTTTTTTATCAATTCGCAAAGACTATCTCTTTTACCTTGATATAGATATATATATGATATATTTAAAAGACTTTCCAAATATATTATATATTCTCCGTTTCCCAATGAAATCTTTCCGGACATATTATAATATATTATTGCCTGTTCCCATTCACCTTTCTGATAAAGTATATTTCCATATAAATTATACAACAAAGCTATTCTATAATTATCTCCTATTTTCTTTGATATAATTATAGCATTGTTATATATTTCCTTGCTTTTCTCTATATTTCCCATATAAAAATAGATTTTTACAAGATTCAAATAAATGTGTAGCCTTCGTGCTAAATCCTCCGTTTTTTCGATTATATCGAGACTTTTCCTGTAATATTCGAGAGCAGTCTTATAGTCTCTTCCTTTTTGATAAATAATCGCAAGCATATTATAGCCTGCCATTAAATAATAATCATTTTTATATTCCAAACCGATTTCAATTACTTTTTTCCCATAATATTCGCTCTCTTCGAATTCATCTGACATATAATGTAATGTAGAGAGGTTATAATACAATTTTCCTAAAATCACTTTGTTTTCTAATCTTGTTGATAAAATTAATGCTTTCCTGTAAATTTCTTTTGCTTTTTTATAATTTTTCCTTGTATAATATAGCCATCCCGAATCGATTAAAACATTAAATCGCTTTTCAGTTTCTAATTCACCTTTAAGTAGATTATCAAATATCTTTTCTGCTTTTTTATAATCGGACAATGCAATATATGTCATTGCAATACGCCTGAAAATACCAGTTTTATCATTTTGTATATTTATTCTATCCAGAGCAATACTATAAACAGACAAAGCTTCATTAAATTTACCCTTATAATAGTAAACATCACCCACTTTATCGAGTATATGCTTGTCAAATTCAAAAATATAGTCGATTTCATCCAATTTTTTCAATCTCTCAAAAGATTTAATTATAAAATCCTCATCCGAAAGTTTAACTGATTGATCTAATAGATTAACAAGATAATCCTTTGCATTTTTGGATTTTGCAAAAAATGCATGATGTGCTTTCAATTGCAATATATAATATGATTGTTCTAAGGTTTCAAGAAATTTAAGTATCTTCTTATGTATTAATATCTTTTCTTTATCATCAATAAGAATATTAACGCCTGTTTTTGTCAGTCTATGAAGGAAATAGAGTTTATTATCTTCCGTAATATTGAAAATTCGTTTCAATGTGTAACCATCTAACATCCGTATTGTTTCAGATTCACTATATTTTAGTATTCTTTCAAGCCAATTAATTGGAATTGATTCTCCGAATATCGATGTAATTTTTAAAATCAATTTTTCTTTACCATTAAGTTTATCAAACTCTTTTTCCATCACTGTATTGAAATTCTTTGAAATTGATATTTGTTCGATTTCAGATATATTGTAATTAAGCATATTGCCTTTTCTTTTAAGTAGTTTTTTATCAATAATATTTATTAGTATCTGTTCTATAAAAAATGGATTTCCTTCTGTTTTCTCAAATATGTAATTGGTTATTTCATCGGTATTCTCAGTAACACCCAGAATATTTTTTATCAATCCGGCTGTTTCATTCTTATTCAAACCATTAAGTTCGAATATACCGATATTAGAATATATCTGATCGCTTAACAATTTATTGAATGTATTTAACACCTTTTCTGTTGAAAATATAAAAAGGAATTGCTTTTTTTCCAAAATATCAGCAAAATAAAGGATAAAATCTATAATTATCTGATCTGTAATATCGGAATCATCTATTAAAAATATATGAATTTTATCGAAAGGAATTTTATTCATAGCATTTTCTATAATGTTGAAAAATTTGTACCTTCCCGAAATAGATAGATTTATTTCTCCTTTGATAATCATACTTCTTATACGAGAAACATCTACATCCATAATTTCGATAAGATCCAAAAGCCAATTAAATTTGAATTGCTCATCTTCTATTAGTTTTATATAATTTACATTTACCCTATTTAATAATAATTGATGCTCTATTTCTTTTAGAAATCTTGTTTTACCGACACCCGGAACACCCTCGAGTATTAATATTTGTCCTTGTGTCGTGGAGATATCTTCAATTAATTTTAAGGCACTGTTTATATATTTTTCCCTGCCTATAAAATCGCTATAAAATATTTTTTCTATAAATTCCTTTTCAGGATTTGTCTTGTCTTTGTTGTTAAAAATATCAAGAATATCATTAACACTTGTAAATCTACTTAATCGTTGTTTACTGAGCATCTTCATAGTAGTTTCTTTGACATATTCAGGAATGTTTCTATCCTTAATGGGTGGGGGAATTTTATTTACTACCGCATCTATAATATCATATGTCTTATTATAATCGAATAATTTATTCCCCGAAATGCTCTCATATAAAATCACTCCAAGAGAATATATATCAGTCCTTATATCCGGCTCCTCTCCCTTAAATACTTCTGGTGCGATATATCTTAATGTTCCACCAATCTCTTCCGAAACAATTGCTTTCTGATATTGAACAAAACCAAAATCAACAAGTTTTACCACCCCCTGTTTATCAACAATTAAATGATTTGGTTTTAGATCACAATGTATGTACCCCTTTTTATGAACAAAACCAATTATATTAAGTATGTCAATAAATGTTGAAATAACTTTAGGATATTTGTGATTCTTTGCATAAGAATCGAATGAAATGCCTTCAATAAATTCCATTGTATAGTAACAATAACTATTCTTCTGCATTTTAAATGTTCCAATGTCAAACACTTTTACTATATGAGGGTGTGAGAATGTCTGCAATATGGAAAATTCTCTTTTAAACTGTAGGATATTCCTTGGATCAGAATTCTTAAGTTTCTTTAGAACAAAAACATTATTGCTTCTTATATCAATAACTTTGTATATTATACTATTTTGGGATTCAGACAGCTTTTCAATTATATCATACCTGCTATTTATTTTCATACTAACAAAGTTTACAATATTTACTAAAAATTGTCTATGTTTATAACCGTTGTGTTACAATGCTAAACTATTATATTCCCGTTTCATATATTGACAATTAGGTTTAATATGCTATTATCCGTGTATGAATCATAAGACTACAAGACATATAAGAGATTATATAGGAATAACATTGGGTGCAATCCTTTTCGGAATTGCATATTCATGGTTTTTAATCCCCTTTAAAATTGCTCCCGGTGGTATTGGAGGTTTATCTCAAATTCTTTATTTCAAATTACATATCCCGGCTGGAATATCTATGCTTATATTGAATATCCCTCTTTTCCTTTTGGCAATTAAATTATTAGGTAAAGAATTTGGGATAAAAACCTTATATGGCATTATTGCAGGTTCTGTTTTTACGGATATATTTTCAATCGATAATCTACTAAAGTGGAATATAATGACCGATGCAATAAATAAATATTATAAGGCAACAGGCATCTATTCTATGACAGACAATATTATACTTGCTTCATTTGCAGGTTCGGTAATTCTCGGTTTTGGTATAGGTATAATATTCAAATTTAGAGGTTCTACGGGTGGAACGGATATTCCTGTAGCCATAATAAGAAAAAAACTCGGATTCTCTGTTGTCACCAGTTATCTACTGGTAGAATCTTCAATAATTATACTTATTAGTCTTATTTTTATGGAACCTAATATATTGATTCTTGCATTTCTTAACCTTTTTATTGCAAGTAAAATTAGTGATATGGTGTTGGAAGGATTACCTTATGTAAAAGGTGTTTATATCGTTACAGATGAAAAATTTGAAAGTGAGATTAAAAAAAGAATTTTAGAAAAATTAAATAGAGGTGTTACTGTTTTCAAAGCAGAGGGTGGATTTACAGGAGAATCAAGAAATGTTCTTTTTTGTGTTATAAATAGAAGAGAAATTTCCAAGTTAAAAGTAATTGTTGAAGATATTGATAAAAACTCATTTCTTATAATAAATGATGTTTATGATGTAATCGGAGCCGGATTCAAAAGCAGAATAGATCAATGATCAATACAATTTCTATCTAATATGCTTCTCTTATTGCAAAACTGATATTTTAATGCTATTATTTATTATGAAACCTAAAATGTTTTCAATAGTATTTACTACACTTTTAATTACTCTAACATTATTTTTCCCTCCGGTTTTTAAAAGCTTGATTAGTATTAATTTAGCAATTGTTTCTATTCTATTTACTGTTGTAAATGTTCTCCCCTTTAGAATAAAGAGGGAAATATATACTGCAAACACAGGAATCTATCTTTTTCTTTTATGCACATATAACTATAGAAATGCAATATTTATTATTATGATGTTTTCCTTCATGAGTATCATACTCTTACATCTTAGAAAAATATTTAAAGATATAAACATAGATCTTATTAAAGGAGCAAACACACTTGGAATTAAGTATTTGGCTGCATTTACATCAGGAATTACCATAGCAATTTACATCTATAAACTTCCTCTTTATATTTCATTTATTCTAATATTTTTCACTTTTGAATTGATATTCACAATATTGAAATACATTTACTTAATATCATCAAAAGAGATAATATCAACAAATATAGCGGCAAAAATCAAAGATCTGATACTAAGAGACACATTACAAGCAATAGCTTTTTATCCCCTAATTTACTTTTCAATAAATAGTTATAATAATTTATTATGGCTATATACTACTATTATATCCATAATTCTTATTATGATACATTTTATTTTCAAATACCACTCTGAGAAAGAAAATTATTTTAATTTACTTGTGTATATAAATAAAAAGATAGACGAAATTTCTTCCAAAGGAGAAAATATTGATTTTAACAAGGCTGTTATTAATTATGTTAAGCATTTGATTCCTCATCGACATATAAAATTCGAACAAAATAAAATACCTGTCAGCAAAAAGAATGTTTACAATAAATGGAATATTCTTTTGGAAAACAGGTATTTATCATCAATTAATTTATCCGATCCAATTAATACCAGATTACAAATTAGAACGGAAACCCCTCTGAAAACGAATATGATTGATCTTATCGACCTTTTAATTCAACAAATATTAATGGTTACCCGTAATATTCATATAGACCAGAGAGTTCAACATGATTTCTATGCGATATTAGAAGCTCTTATTAACATAATTGACGCCAAGGATCCTTATAGTTCCGGACATTCAAAAAGGGTGTCCTATTATGCTTATAATCTTGCTAAGGAAATTATGCCTGAAAACGCCGAAAGAGTACGACTTTCAGCATTGCTCCATGACATTGGCAAAATAAAGATTCCTACCGAGATACTAATCAAAAAAGGACCTCTCACAAACAATGAATATAATATTATTAAAAAACATCCTACATATGGCTATGAAATGCTTATTAATTTGAAAGGACTCGATGATGATATTTTAGATGGTATATTATATCATCATGAACGGTTAGATGGCACAGGTTATCCATATGCTATAAAAGAAGATGATATACCTGAAATAGCAAAAATTATATGTATAATAGATATATTTGATGCAATGACATCCGACAGACCTTACAGGCAAAAAATGTCAAATGATGAATGTTTTGAAATACTTATGAAGAATGCTGAAAATAATAAAATAGACAAGAATATGACTGAAGCATTTATTAAAAATATAAGTTAAGAAGGAAAAATATGGTAAAATATTCATATTCCACTAAATTTGTATGGGCAGCAATAATTGCGACAATTATTGTTGAAATAATACTATTTTATCATCCTTTTGCACCTCAGGCTATCGATATAAAATTGATACTGAATTCAGCATTACTAATATTTTTAAGCATTGTAGATATAAAAGTAACCGAGAACTTTAGGACAACATTCCTGTTTACTTTAATGTTTTATATATTGATAATGTACCCCCTGGAATTCGCTATATGGTATGTTTATATTCTGTTGTTATTGATAAATATTATTAGAAAATTATACAGCAAGAAAAGGATTCTTGACTCAATAATAGTCACTCTTTACATTTCTTCCTTCTTATTGTTATACGCATTCTCCGGTGTTATTGCTTTTAAACTCATTTATAAAGGCAGTATATATGCCTTAAATGCAAATGTTATATTTTCTATTTTTATTGCATTTATTGTAATGGAAACAATAACTTCTCTAATGTTTATCATATCAAACAAATATTTCTTTGAAATTGACATTAAAAAGAAACATTTATTATTAGTTCTCTATTCATTTTTGGGAGATTTTATATCAATGGTTCTCTTTCTAATGTTTTTCCTGCTATTTTTAGAAAATTTGATAGCGATTCAAATCTTATATGTACTATTTATTTTTATTGTTATATTTTTATTTAATTTTGTTCTAAAAGAAAGGCTTGATATTTCGAAATATACCGATTTGATTAATGATTTAAACAGTCGTAATTATAATATTGACGATTTCGATTCGATAAATCATTCAATTAGTCGCCTATTCGCAAGGATAAAATTCGACCTTAATGTAGAGAACATATATTATTTTAGGGAAACCGATGATACGACTCTTGAAATTGGTTTAAAAGATGATATCGAGATTTATAAATATGTTATACCTTTACTAAAAGAGCTTAAACATAAAAGAACTAAAATTATTGATATTGCAAAAGAGGAATTACCTCACTATAATTATCACACACTATTTATCCCTTATTGGAAAGATAATATCATATTAGGTGGATTGGTTTATTCTACTAATTTAAATACCATTTCCAGCAATTGTAGATTATCTATCAACCTTATTAACAATAGAATTAATTCTATAATTAATCTTTACCTTAAAAAAGAGGAAAGAAAGCATTTACTTATAAATATCGTATCTCTTTTAGTTACATCAATTGAAGATAATAATTATGGAGTGGCTTCACATTCCCAAAGAGTTGCAAAAATAGCACGATCTTTAGGAAATAAATTGGGATATGACAGAGAAAAGCTTGATTTGATAGAATATGCGGGGTTATTACACGATATAGGAATTGTTTCATATTCAAGGGATATTTTCTCAAAAAAAAGCCAAAGTGAGTTGTCAGATGATGAATGGAATATTATAAAAAAACATCCTCAAATTGGATATAATATACTAAAGAATATAAAATCATTAGGAAATATGCCCCGTTGGATATTGGACCATCACGAGAGGTGGGATGGAATGGGATTTCCAAACAATAAAAAGGGCAATGAGATTAGTGAAGAGTCTATGCTTTTGAATATTTCCAATGTAATTGACAGTTTCATTTTTGGTAAATCTTATATTAATCCTGTTCCCCTTAAAATTGCCGAAAAATATATTCTCAAAGGTGCAGGTACTTTATTCGATCCCAAATTAATAAAAAAACTCTCCCCATACCTTGAAGATATAATGAAACCTTTAATTAAAGGTGAATAAAACCACGGAAAGAGAAGAGAATAAATTACAACTTTATTTCACAAATTAGAGAAAATTACACAAAAGGGAAGAGAGGATAATCTTTAAATTTATTACACTAATTGAAACCAATTTCACGAATTAGGACACGATGCATCATGCCCCTACAATCCGTTCCCACTGGCGTTGGCTTTCCCTCAATAGCAATGCTATTGGCTCTTGAAACTTGGCACTTGCAACTTGTTACTTATAACAAAGTATATACATTCCTATCTACTATGTATTTTATATGCATATTGACACCACTAATATTTTTATATATACTTTCCCAAGGAGAATATATGAAAGTATTGGTTATAATTCCTACATATAATGAAAAAGAAAATATTGAAGACATTATAGAATTAACACTTAAGCAAGATAAAAATATAGAAATACTTATAGTTGATGATAATTCCCCTGACGGGACTTCCGACATTATAGAAAAAATAGCAAAAAAGGATAAAAGAATTCATTTTATTCGCCGTCCTTCCAAAATGGGATTAGGTACAGCTTATGTTACAGGTTTTAAATATGCTATATCAAATAACTATGATTATTTATTCGAAATGGATGCTGATTTTTCCCATAACCCTAATGATATACCGAGATTCTTGAATATAATAACAGAGAATAATTACGATATTGTTATAGGGTCAAGATACTATCAGGGTGTAAGTGTTGTCAATTGGCCAATAATAAGGTTATTACTTAGTTACTTTGCAAACATTTACGCCAGGATTATTACTGGAGTTCCTGTAAATGATCTCACCGGTGGTTATAAATGTTATAGAATATCAAAACTCAAAGAGCTTAATCTTAAAACAATTAAATCGGATGGATATTCATTTCAAATTGAAATAACATCGAAACTGTTTTATAAAAAAGCAAAAATTATCGAAATTCCGATTATTTTTATTGATAGAGTAAAAGGGCAATCCAAAATGAACAAAGGGATTATTTGGGAAGCATTCTGGAGTGTATGGCAGCTTAGATTGCAGCATATATTCGGTAAAATATGATCGATGTTAGCCTTATATATGTGAATTATTTCAGCAGCAACGAAATAATCAATTCTATTTTATCATTCAAAAGAATGCATAAAAAGTTAAATTATGAAATTATTATTGTAAATAATTCCGCATCCGGAACAGAACATAATAAATTAAATATCTTCCAAAAGACTAATAATATTATAGTTATTCATTTGAAAAAGAATTATGGGTTTGCCAAAGCATGTAATATTGGAGCAAATACAGCTAAAGGGAAATTTCTATTCTTTGTTAATCCTGATACGATATTTTACAAAGGTAAAATCACGGATTTAATTAAATTTTATAAAAGTAATAATGATTGTGGTATCGTTGCCCCGGTTCTCTTAAATAGTGATTATTCTATCCAATATTCAGCAAGGAGATTTCCCTCATTAATCAATCAAATCGGAGGAAGAAATTCCTTATTCAACACCTTATTTCCTCGCAACAAACTATCATCCGATTATATGTATAAAAATATAAATTATAATCGAGTTCAAATAATCGATTGGGTCAGAGCTGCTGCAATACTCATAAATAAGGATTTATTTCTTTCGGTAGGTGGTTTCTCGGAATATTATTTTATGTTTGTTGAAGATATCGATTTATCCAAAAAGCTTTCAACTCTTGGTTATAAAACATATATTGTTCCTGATATGAAAATTATTCATTTATTGGGGACAATTGTTGATAAAGATCCTATAAAAAAAATATGGATGCATAATAAGAGTTTGTATATATATTTTTCAAAATTATATAAATTTACCATTTTGAAATATATCCTTTATTACTTAGTATTATTCAGGATAATAATACTTACTGCAATAAAAGGTGCTTTGAAATATGATTAATGAACGCTTAAAAACAATTAGAATCATATTTATTATTGGAGATATAATCTCGATAACTGCTGCCTTTATAATAGCGTTTGCAATCAGAAAATATGGAATGCCAGCAGAGCTACGATCTATTATGAATTTCAAAAACTATGGTTTATTGGGATTTGCTTCCATATTATTTATAATTATTTATGATACATTTGAACTTTCAAGGGATGAGCGATTGCATGCTTATCTTTCCGGCAAATCCAACAATGTGCTTCAGGTTTCAACACTCATAATATTCTTTATAGGATTATACCTTTTCTTAATCAAATCCTTCATACAATCCAGACTTTTTCTGGTATATTTCTATATTTTAATGAATTTATTTTTATATTTTGTAAGATTTCGTATCATACCTTTTCTTGTTCATTTTGCTGGAATGAGAGTTGAAAAACGCATACTTATAGTGGGAATTGACAATAAAACCATTAAAGAACTCAGAAATATATATACTACTTCTATAAACACTTACTTCTTACCAAATATAATAAAGGTTATAGATTATAAAAATAGTTTTAATGAAATACCAAGAATTATAAAAGAAAGCAATATACATTGGGTGATATTTATTTATGATATAAGGCATAATACATTACTTAGAAAAGGGATAAATTTTTGTGAAGAGATAGGAATTTCTTCATCGGTAGTATTGAAATCGATTTTCCCCGAAACAAAATCGATAGTGGATATAGAAAAAATTAAAAGTATCTCTCTTTTAACATTTTCACCTCAAATTTCAAGAAAAATTTCACTGGCACTAAAATACATAATTGACAGACTTCTTGTCATTGCTATTTCACCAATTGCATTACTTTTATCATTACCTATTATACTAATAATTAAAATTGATTCGAATGGTCCTGTGCTTTTCAAGCAAAAAAGACTGGGAATAGGTGGAAAATCCTTTATAATGTATAAATTCAGAACTATGTTTACAGGTTCGGATATTAAAAAGCAAAAATTAAAAGAGTTTAGTAAGAATGAAATAATTTTCAAACTAAAAAACGATCCGAGAATAACACGAGCAGGAAGACATTTAAGAAAGTATAGTATTGATGAAATTCCTCAATTTATTAATGTTTTAAAGGGGGAGATGTCGATAATCGGACCACGCCCCCACTTGAGAAATGAATATAACGAGTATAAGTTCTGGCATATAAGAAGACTATCGATGAAACCCGGCATTGCATGCCTATGGCAAATATCAGGGAGAAGTGATATCAATTTCAATGAAGGTGTAAAAATGGATTTGTATTATATAGATAACTGGTCGTTATTATTGGACATAAAGATAATATCAAAGATGATACCGAATTTAATAAACGGAAAAGGAGCTTACTAATGAAAAAATGGTCATTATTTATCATAATATTTCTTATTTCTATTTTAGTCCATTCCGATTGGTATAATTTTGTTAATTTTACAGATTATAATCATATGTTGGAAAACAATGATTATGTATATATTTCATCTTCTTATGGTTTGGGAAAATATAATATTCTTACCGACTCCTTTCTTGTATTAACATCATCCGAGGGAATATATTCGAATAAAATTGAATGTATTACAAAATCAAATGACAATTTATATATTTTACACAAAAACGCGATTACTGTCATTAATCCTGATAGTATATATGTGATTCCCCTCTATTCAGAACTGGTTATAGATGAACCCGATAAAATATATGTTAATTCGACATTTATATATATAAATAGCGGAAATAATCTTTTAGTAGGAATTTTTGACGGAGTTAGTTATAATTTTCAAAAATACAATCCTCCTTTCGGTAGTTTTTCTTGCATAACGGATTTAGCAGATACACTTGTAATATCAAGTGATTCGGGAATAATATTTTCCCCCAAGGAAACACCATGGGATAGTACTACATGGTACAAACATATCAAAGACGAATTGCTTTCTTCAAAAGTAAATTATCTTTATATACGAGATCGGATACTTTATATTGCCACCGATAGTGGGGTTAATACTTACAATGAAGGGATTATAGATACTATACCAAATACTAACCTTACAGGTACGGATGTTACCTACTTTTCAAGTCTGGGAAAAAGACTTTATTCCATATCTTCCTCAAGAGTATATTACTATAATGATAGTATATGGATAAGATATATCCCTCTTAGTAGTTATAGCATCAATGAAATAGTTGGGAATGACAGTGTAAATATTGCCATAAACAATCATAATATTTATAGGATTGACACCTGCAATATCGATACCTCCGGCAATATAGTAGTCGATAAAATAGAAAGAAATTCTTTAACGAATAATGGAATATCAGCTATTAAATCAGACAAGGAAGGCAATCTATATATACTATATGGATTTTTATCCAATCATATAGACCTTCTTAACAATGACACAATAAGTTCAATATATTTTCCACCGGATATAAATACAAGGGGAATTTATTCTATAGATATTGACAATCAGAATAGGCCATGGATTGGTTTTTGGGCTCCTTGTGATTCTGGTATTGTAAACATCGATGAATCCGGAAATTTCCATTGGTACAAATTCCCTGCTGATCTCCCAACTGTGTCCGATGTAAAATTTGACAATAAAGGTAAATTATGGCTTATTAATTATAGCGATTATTCTAATTTGTTTTTGTTAAACGAGGACAACTCATGGACAAAATATAATAACCCCAATACCGGTTGGATGTATAGATTGCATTTTGACAAATCAAACAATCTATGGATGGGCTCTTATTATATCGGTGCTGCCACATGTTTTGATACATCTGGGATATGGCATAGAATATTGCTCACAGGGGCAGCTACGGTAAGTGGTTTTGCTGAAATCGACGATTCGACAATGTATATTTCAACAGAAAGCGGAATATATGTAATAAGAAACTATACTGTGGTTAATATAATTAAACAGGATGGCAATATATCTTTAACTGATATCATAGGTATGACATTAGATCCTTACGGTAACCTTTGGATAGCAAAAAATTCATACGGTATTTATGTAAAAAGAGATAATTTATGGTTGAACTTTCAAGAAAAGGATGGTCTTGTAAGTAACAGTATGGGGGTTGCAAGCGGAGGAATTAAGAAACCTCAAAAATTATTTTCATTTGACAGAAAAAATAATTTTATGTATATAGCAACACTTGGAGGTTTATCCAGGTTTTATAATGACGGGATATTTATAATCGAAGATAATAATTTTAACCTTCGACTGTTTCCTAATCCAGTTAGAAATGGTATTCTTTACGCAGATTTAGTTCCTGAAAATACAATTATATATGTATATTCTTTAAATGGTAAAAAGATTGGAAGATTTTTGCCATCGGACATCAACTCTAAGATGTATTTCAATACATCTAATCTTCGATCGGGAATATATATGGCAGTGGCAACAATAAACAATAAAAAAATTTCAGAAACAAAATTTGCCATTATAAATAAGTAGGCTTATTGCTAAATAAATAGACACCTTTTCTTACACCTCCGCATGATACAATAACAGAAGAAATATTATACAGGTGAAGTATTTCTGAAATTATTATGAGTCCGTATAACAAATGAAATGCTCTATCTTTATCATACGGAAGTATATCTCTGATATGTTCAACACGCATATTTAAATATTTCTCTATAAAATGATCGATTCTTTCAATATTGATTTCAATACCATCAATGGAATTATAGTCATAACTATTTAATCTGTTTACATAACCTGCGAATGTTGTAATTGCCCCCCCTGAAACAATCATTTTAAAATTACGATCTTTAATATTTTCAAAATATTTCACATTGCTTCTTATCTCTTTTCTTATACTTTCAATATCGGACAATCCCTTTTTCGACATATTAGATGCTAAATTCCTACTTCCCAAAGGAATACTCTCTACATATTTTCTCATAGGACCTACTTGACATACAAATTCACTGCTTGCTCCACCTATATCAAGGATACAAATATGATCATTGTCAAATGTTCTACCATATGTATTACCTATAAAACATAATATGGCTTCATCATTCCATGGTAAAATGTTAATTTTCTTTCCTGTATATTCCATTGAATATTTTTGAACCTCATCTATGTTTTTAATATGTCTAAACATTTCAGTTCCTATGATTTTATATTTAAACACCCCTTTATTTGAAAAAGTGTTTTTTATTAGTTTTAGTTTTTCTTTAAGTAATTTTATACCTTTTGTTGACAGTCGCCCTTCTTCAATGTAATTAAACAATTTATGCCCAATAGATTTTTCATAACATATGGAATCATCCGTTTTATTAAATATATTAATAATTAGTGAATTAGAACCGAAATCAGCTACACCGAATAGATTCCTATTCAAATCGCTTTTTTTATCCATAATAAAGTATTTTTGTATTACGCCCGGAGAAAATAGCTTTCTAATTTGATCCATATTCTCCTCAGCTTTCTTTTCTCCTATTGATATTATTTCATCAATTTTTGAATATTCATTTGATTTAATCTCCATATGCTCTAAATTAACAACAATATCCGCTAATGATAATTGCTCCTTCCTGATTAATTCCCCTCTAACTGAATCTACTCTAAACATAATATCAATAGCTGATTGAAAATCTTCTTTTACCCCTGATCTCCTGCTTACATCTATTGCCAGCACTTTTTCCGCTCCAAGTGATATTGCTTCCTTAACAGGTACAATCGATGTAACACCACCGTCTACTAACAACATATCTTTATATTTGACAGGAGAAATAGCACCGGGTATCGATATTGAAGAACGAACTGCAGTTCTTGTATTACCTTTAGTAAATACAAATGTTTTTTGTTTAATCAGATCCACAGCCACCGATGCAAATTGAATCTTAAAACAATTAATATCCATATCAAGTAGTGTGTTATTAAGCAAGAGATTAATATGTCGTTGCTCAATATAGCTATTGCTTTTTAATAATTTCGCATATTTTAACATTCTATTAAAAGAATTAACAAACTCATCAAAAATCTTAATTTTATATTTTCTTTCCCCCTTCTCGAATCCCATAATTTTCGACAATTGCCTGGCAATTATATCCTTTGCAAGTTGTTCAACCACATCGATATTTTCTCTCTGCATGTACATTGCTCCAATAAAAGCCCCCATACTTGTTCCTATAAGCATATCATATTCAATGTTATTTTCTTCCAGCTTCTTTATAAATCCAATATGAGCCAAACCTCTTGCCGAACCACCCCCAAGAACAAGTGCTCTCTTTTTTGTATATAAATTAAACATAATATACCTCTCTGAGTACCCGTCTCATATCTTCCGGTATTGTGGTGAATATTTTCACCTTCTCATTATTAAATGGATCTGTAAATTCGAGCAGATAGGAATGTAACATCTGCCTGAGAAATCTTTTATCATTCTTTAATGCATAGAACTTGTCTCCACATATCGGATGCCCTAATGTTTTCATATGTATTCTTATCTGATGTGTTCTCCCCGTTATGATGTTTAATTTCACAAGAGACAACCCATGTCTATTATCAAGAACATTATATATTGTTCTTGCCCATTTATTGTTCCCTCTCGCAGTTATCATATAATTACCATAACTACCGTAATAATTTCTTGTTACGGGAAATTCTATAATGCCCTCCCTATTTATGAATTCCCCATAAACCAATGCAATATAACATTTATTTATTTTTCTACATTTAAAAAGGTGTTT
>JAGLYS010000359.1 GCA_023132105.1 Caldifarciminota bacterium | reverse complement strand
GTATCCTGCATATCCCTTGCCGGATGATTCTTTGGAAGATTCAGGGCTTCAAAATTATAATAATCCGTTTCAATGTCCGGACCATACTCGATTTGAAAACCAAGTCTTGTAAATATATCGATAATTTCATCCATAGCTTTAGAAAGAGGATGTATGGAACCAATAGACGGTTCTCTGCCCGGAAGCGAATAATCCAAAAAACTGCCGGATTTTTGAGTCGTTGTATTTACCTTATAATATTTAGTGAAATAATCTTCCAATTCCTTACGCAGTATATTTGCTTCTTTTCCTACTTTCTTTCTCTCCTCTTGTGGCAGATCTTTTAATCCTCTAAGAATAGATGGAAGGATACCTTTTCTTCCAAGGTATTGAATCTTTAAAGATTCAACCTCATCCTTTGTCGCATTTTCAAGAAGTTGGAATATTTCATTTTTTAATTCATTGATATTATGCATTACCGGTTAAAGCCTCTTTTGCTACTTCAACAAGTTTCTTGAAACTGCTTTGGTCATTAACTGCCATATCTGCAAGCATTTTCCTGTCAATTTCTACATTAGCCTTTTTAAGACCATTTATAAATCGACTATAAGACATTCCATTTTCATGGGTTGCTATATTAATTCGTGTAATCCATAATCTTCTGAAATTGGATTTCTTCTTTCTTCTATCCGCAAAAGCGCTAACACCTGCTCGCATAACCGATTCTTTAGCCGTTTTATATAAACTATGCCTTGTAAGGTAATATCCCTTTGCCTGTTTAAGCCATTTTTTTCTTTTCTGTCTTCTTGCTACTTTATTTCTTGCTCTTGGCATATCTTCCTCCTTCTACTTAGCCATACGGAAGCATTTTTCTAACTCTTTTCATCTCTGTTTTTTTAACTATTGTGTCTGTTTTCAATCTTCTCTTTCTCTTTCTTGACATATATGAATTAATATGACGCAGATTCGCTTTTCTTCTTATAGCTTTACCTTTGCCATTAAATTTAATCCTTTTTGCGGCTGATCTGTTTGTCTTCATTTTTGGCATACTACTTCCTCCTCTACTTTTTAGGACTAATTACCATTGTCATATTTCTGCCCATAAGAATAGGTTTTGAATCGATTCTTGCTATTTCACTCAAATCTTCTTGAAATCTTTTCAGAACATTTTCGCCAATTTCAGGATGAGCCATTTGCCTACCTCTGAATCTTATCGTAAATTTAACCTTATTTCCTTGTATGATAAATTTATTTGCTTGTTTTAATTTTATCTGATAATCATTCTCTTCTATGCTTGGGCGCATTTTTATTTCTTTAACCTGAATCTGGTGAAGTTTTTTCCTGGCAGCATTTAACTTTTTACTTTCATGATATTTATATTTACCATAATCAAGAATTTTACATACAGGCGGATCTGTATTTGGTGATACCTCCACAAGATCCAACTCAGCATCATAGGCTAAGCTAAGAGCTTCTTGTACTGTTACTATACCTACCATTATACCTTTCTCATTAATTAATCTAACACTCGGTGCTCTTATTCCTTTGTTAACACGAAGTTTTTTTATATTTCACCTCCTTCAAAAAAAAGATGGATTTAGCTCCATCTTTACATTGAATAATAAGTCTTCTTTAACCAGTCAAAACCAACTTCGACAGGTGAGAAGCGAAGCTTCTTCTTAACTATCCTCTTAATTTGATGTCATTATGTATTATTTCAAGAAATTTGTCAAGAGATAAACTACCTAAATCTTTTCTGCCTCTATGTCTTACAGAAACCATATTATTTTCTTTTTCCTTTTCTCCAATGATAATCATATACGGAATCTTCAAGTCTTCCTTTTCCCTGATTTTATATCCTATCTTTTCATTTCTTAAATCGATATCGACTCTTAAACCTTCGGTTTTTAATTTATTCGCAATTTCTATTGCATAATTATCAACGGATTCCGTAATGGTAACTATACTAACCTGCTTTGGTGCTATCCATACGGGAAATGCACCACCGACATGCTCGATCAATGTCCCGATGAACCGCTCCATAGAACCGAATAAAGCTCTGTGAATCATAAAAACAATATGCTCCTTACCATCCTTACCGATATAGGATACATCGAATCTTTTGGGTAAGTTGAAATCGAATTGAATGGTAGGACCTTGCCATTTCCTGCCAATTGCATCTATCAGCTTTATATCAATTTTAGGTCCGTAGAATACAGCTTCTCCTTCTATCTTTTTATAAGGGACTTTTCTTTCTTCAAGAGCAGTTTCGAGAGCCAATTCAGCCATTTCCCATTCTTTATCCGTACCTGCATATTTTTCTTTCTCATTTGGGTCTCTGGCGCTAAGTTCAATATCATATTCTTCGAATCCAAATGTTTTGATAAGGGATACGGCAAAATCAAATACTTTTAAAACCTCATCGGGTAACTGCTCTGGTGTACAAAAGATATGCGCATCATCCTGTGTAAATCCTCTTACTCTTAGTAATCCGTGAAGTGTTCCGCTTCTTTCATATCTGTATACAGTACCTAGCTCGGCATATTTGACAGGAAGATTTTTATATGAGTGCATTTCGTTTTTATAGATTAAAATATGTCCGGGACAATTCATAGGTTTCAATACATATTCATGATTATCGACATCCAATACATACATATTTTCCTTATAGAATTCATAATGTCCCGATGTATGCCATAAACCGCCTTTTGCAATATGCGGAGTAATGACAAGTTCATATCCTCTTTCCAAATGTTCATCTTTCCAGAATCGCTCAAGAATTTCTCTAAGAATCGCTCCGTTCGGATGCCAGAATATAAGTCCGGGACCGGCTTCCTCAAATATACTATATATGCCCAATTTTTTCCCTAAAAGCCTATGATCTCTTTTCTTAGCTTCTTCAATCATTTTTAAATATATATCAAGTTCTTTTCTATCCCAGAAAGCAGTACCGTATATTCTCTGTAATTGTTCTCTTTTTTCGTCACCACGCCAGTAAGCACCTGCAACCGAAAGCAGTTTAATCTCATGCATCATACCTGTTGACGGGATATGAGGACCTTTACATAGATCTTCGAAATCCCCCTGTTTATAAATTGAAATTATGGAATCCTCAGGCAGTTCATTTATCAACTCCACCTTGAATTTATCATTTCTATTCTTGAAAAGATCGAGGGCTTCTTTCCTTGCAATTTCTTTTCTTTCGAATATATAGTCTTTTGCGATTATTTCTCGCATTTTTTTCTCAATCGATATCAGATCATCTTTAGAAAACCGATGTTCAAGTTCGAAATCATAATAAAATCCATTTTCTATAGCTGGTCCTATGGCAAATTTTGTACCGGGATAAATTTCACAAACCGCCTGAGCCATAATATGTGCCGCTGAATGTCTGTAAATTTCTTTGCCTTCCTCGTCACTAAAAGTTATTGGAGATATTTCACAATCATTCTCGATTATTCCGGAAAGATCAAGAATCCTGTCATTACATTTGACAGCTAATACCTTTTTGAATATCTTGGATGGTAAATGTTCTTTTAATAAATTATAAAATATATCACCTTCCTTGGCATTTATCTCCTTTCCCAATAAAACAACTTTTGCCATAATAACTCCTTTAAATGGAAAAAATGGGCGATAGAGGATTCGAACCTCCGACTCCTTGCATGTCGAGCAAGTACTCTAACCAACTGAGCTAATCGCCCAAAATTTCAAAGTGATTATATAAATAAATTATTACTATGTCAAGTAGAATGCAATTATAAAGTGTAGATATGCATAGATATATATCGGTTACAAGTAACAAGTTACAAGAGCCAATAGCAT
>JAGLYS010000358.1 GCA_023132105.1 Caldifarciminota bacterium | reverse complement strand
AATGATATTTTCAATTTAATTTTATCGCCTTTTTTAAATATATTCGGTGACAGTAATCTGTCATTGCTTGCCATATTGTCATTTATATACCAACTATATTCCAGATCATTTAATGTCACATCTTTCATATCAAGTGATATATTTACGGATATATCTGTATTTGTCTTTGCATTCTCAGGTGAAATAATCACCGAACCAAGATCACTTCTTATCCCTTTTGAAATTTTATCTTGCTTCTTATTGCATGATAAAAATAATAACAAGCTTGCGATCAGAAGAACATTTACAATTCTTTCCACCATAACAATCTCCTGAGTGTTCCGTAATGAGCAACGGTTGAACTCGATATACCACCTTCGGATGTAGTGATTACCAACTGGACACTACCATTCAAATCCATTGTTACCTGCGGACTCTGTGGTATCCCCGCTCCTATGCCTATTGCTGCACCATGTCCGGCATTTTTGGCATTAAACTTATACAGATAAGAATATCCTGTTGCAGTTGCGCATATATCGATTGTAACCGAGGGATCAAATACGGTAAAATATATTGTGTCACTAATCATAAGTCCTGAGGAGAATACCTTTTGTGATTCTTTTGCATGATCATTATCATAGAAACCGTATTTCCACCCGTAGTTACTTACACCTGCGGTTGCATTATTGTATGTTGCAGCGTCAGCTGAAACATTTACCAGATCCCCTAAATTTTTCTTCGTGGCGGTTGTAAGACCATCGTCATAAAGACCCACTATCCAATTCTTTGTTTTTTCTTTCATCGGTTCCGCCCTGTCTCCCGTTCCGAAAAATACCCACAATTTGTGTTGTTCATCAAATGTTACAGCAGGTGCGAAAAAGATAGGTTGAGTTAAATCGGCACTACCACCTGAATTCGTTGCAAATATTAGTTGAGGTATCCAATTGCCTGTAGTATCAGTCAGATCGACTTTCCATAATTGTCCGGCTACATCTCCAATATAGAGTATATCTACCCTCGAATCGTCATTTGTATCAATAACTGTCGCAGCAGATGGTATCGGATACATCGATGCATCCGTTAATCGTGCATATCCACCCTTAAGATCATTTGACAGACTAA
>JAGLYS010000357.1 GCA_023132105.1 Caldifarciminota bacterium | reverse complement strand
GATTGAGGTGAGGGTGATTATATTTTGAATTTCTAAATCAATAGGTGGTAAGTATATCCATACCTATTTATCTACATTTTGTTGTTGTTTATTGACAATAACACCACATTTTGTTATATTGTATCAAATGATGAGATTTTTGTTTGGTATGATTGTACTTGCAACCATACTTACAGGTTGTAAAACAGCTATGGGTGTAAAATCAAATGACAGTAATATTGTTTATGATAATGATGATATATTTATTCTCACAAAATACAAGATAAGAAAAGGGGATAAGTTATTAGAAATACTTAATAAGATTAATTTATCATCAACATTAAACCGTAATATTATAAAAAAATTTTGCTCTTTTCAGGATCCTAATAGTATTCAACCCGGAAAAACGATATCATTAAAAAGAAAACTTAACGGGAAATTTTACTCCTTAGAATACGATAAATCTGTTGATTCTACATACCTTATTATAAATGTCAATGATTCACTTATTGTATTGGCAATGGATCAGGATATAATAACAAAAGATGAATATATTTGTGGAACTATCAATAAAAACTTATATACAACGGTTATAAATTATAAAGAGTCTCCGGCACTTGCCCTTTATATAGAAAAGATATTTCTTGGCAGATATAATTTTTATCATGACATTTGTGAAGGAGATTCATTCTATGTAATTATTCGAAAGAAATATCTGAATGATAAGTTTGTAGGATATGATCGTATTAATTATATTAAAATAAAAGGTGAAAAGATTAATGTTGAAGCAATATATTATTCAAACACAGAATATTGTGGATATTTTGATGATTCGGGCAATTCGTTAGAAAAAAACATATTGATTGCCCCTGTTTCATATGAAAAAGTAACATCCGATTATGGTTATAGAAAACACCCTATAACACATAAAAGGTCGTTCCATTACGGAATAGATTATGCCGCACCCATTAAAACACCCATTTATGCATCTGCCGATGGAATCGTAATCGTAAAAAAATATAAAAGGAAAGGGATGGGAAGAGAAATTATTATTGACCATAGGAATGGTTATAAAACAGTGTATGCTCATCTCTATAGATTTGCAAGGGGAATAAAAGTCGGATCAAATGTAAAGTATGGACAACTAATTGGTTATCTTGGCAATTCTGGTTTATCAACTGGTCCTCATTTGCATTTTGGTGTTTTATATAAGAATCGACCTGTTAATCCCGAGAAAATAAATATTAGCTCCCGATATATCATTAAAGATAATGAATATGCCAATTTCACATCTCAATACGGATACCTCTCAACATTAGCTGAGAAATATTCAACTAATAATATTAAATTAACAAGTGCTAAAAACAAGACAACGATCAATTAAAAAAATATTATCAATCAATCCCTGGGTAACTGATTTTGCTTTTTATGATCTATGGTTTAAACCTGTAGGTTTATTATATTTAAGCACAATTTTAAGGAATTATGGGATGGATGTCAGTTTTATAGATTGCATTCAAAAATACATTGGAAAAAGGAAATATGGCAAAGGTAAAATTTATCATGAAGAAATTGCTCTTCCGGAAGCATTAAATAAATTCAAAATGAGATATTTTAGATATGGCATAACCGAGAACGAGTTTAAAAACAAACTAAAAGAAATCGATAAACCGGACATTGTATTAATTACTTCATTTATGACATACTGGTATCCCGGAATAATATTAACAGCCAAAACACTAAAAAA
>JAGLYS010000356.1 GCA_023132105.1 Caldifarciminota bacterium | reverse complement strand
TCGAACTACAAACCTGATATTATATTCCACAGTGCGGCATATAAGCATGTCTTCGCTATGGAGAAACATCCCGATGAAGCAGTAACGAATAATATAATCGGTACGGATAATGTCGCAAAAGCTGCTGTCAAATTTGGCGTAGATAGATTTATAATGATATCGACGGATAAGGCAGTAAATCCGACAAGTATTATGGGGGCAACGAAAAGAGTGGCTGAGATATTAGTGAGAAGTTACAATGAAATTAATTCCACAAAGTTTATATCCGTAAGATTTGGTAATGTACTTGGCTCGAGAGGAAGTGTGATTCCTATATTTCAGAAACAGATAGAGGAAGGTGGACCTATAACAATAACTCATCCCGATATGAAAAGATATTTTATGTTAATACCCGAGGCTTGCCTTCTTGTTCTTGAATCCGCATATCGAGGAAAAGGTGGGGAGGTTTTTGTACTGGATATGGGGGAATCCGTTTATATAAAGGATGTTGCAAAACAGCTGGTCGAAATTTCCGGACTTATATGGGAAAAAGATATTGATATTGTCTATACAGGGATGAGACCCGGGGAGAAGCTTTTCGAGGAACTCCTTACAGCCGAAGAGGGGACTACATCAACAAAACATAAAAAAATATTTAAGGCGAAACAATCTGCGAATATTCCCCATAGTCAAATAGAATCATATATAAATAAATTAGTTAAAAATAAACATAACAGAAGGAAATTGGATGTAATTTTAAAGGAATTAGTGCCAACATATAAGAGATAGACACCAGACATCATTTGCAAGCGGTATGTTCTTGCATTTATTAAAACATTATAATATACTTAAAATAACACAGGAGGATATATGAAAAAACTAATTTTTTCAGCACTGATAATGTTTGTATCATTTCAACTATATGCCATTAAATCAAAAATTACAGATGTTACCGTATATAGAAATACTGCACTTATTCAAAGAAGTGTTATAATTTCAGCTACACAAGCTCCATCAAAACTGGAGATAAAAAAATTGCCTTACAAATTGAATGACAATTCGATTCGAATAACATCTTCATCGAATATCACCGTTTACTCATATGATATAAAAACAATATACGAAGAGGATATTGAAAGCGAAGCACTTAAGAACTTAAAAATACAACTGGAAAAATTAGAAAGAAAACTATCAAAATATGACAATCATATAAAAGCAATCTCAGCCAAAAGAGGTTTTTTAAATACGATGAGAGACGCTCTTTCATCAAACACCAAAACCAAAACAAGCGTGCTTGACTGGAAGAGTGCTTATAAATTTTTCAGCTATAGTATCGATTCTCTTATAAACGATTCTCTTTTCACTGCAATCAAAATCGGTGACATAGGTGAAAGAATTCAAGTATTAAAAAATAACATAAGTCAATTTACTTCAGGCAGAAACAAATATAAAAATTTAATCATTTATATAAAGAAAAAAGGGAGTAATAAAGGATCTGTCAATATTAATTATATCATCAACGGTGCATCATGGACACCATATTACAGACTTAAAGTCCTTGATGCCGAAGGAAATTATGCTCTCGATTATATGGCAAAAATACAGCAGAAAACAGGGGAGAACTGGAATAATATAAAAATGAAGGTTTCCACATCCTCTCCGGAAATTCCATCTTATGCTACTCATGTTTCACCCTGGTTTCTCCAGCCATACTATCCGGTAAAAACAAAAGCTGCATATTCGGGAAAGCTAAGGGCAGGAAGGGTGGCACAGGAATCAGCTGCTCCTGTTATGAAAATGGAAGATGAAACAAAAGATCATTTTGCCACATCGGATGTAGAACAGAGTATCTATTCTTTTCTCTTTACAATTCCGGGAAGATTATCGATTCCCTCCGTTGATGCAAGTAAAACAACATTTATTTCCGCTATAGAAGGGAAGGGGAAATTATCGTTATTCGCTTCTCCGATAATGTCCAAATATGTGTATGCCCACATTGATTTTCTAAATAATAAAAAGTATCCTTTCCTCCCCGGTAATATGGATATTTATTGGGCTAATGATTATAGCGGAAAAGGTTATATGACGAGTGTCATACCAAAAGATACGGCATCACTCGAATGCGGTGTCGATAAAAATGTAAATGTAGAAAGGGAACTTATAAAAAGAGATGTTAGAAAGGGAGGTGTATTATCAAAAACGGATTCATATTACTACAAGTATAAAACAACCATAACAAATAGGCATAATAGATCCGTAGAATTGGCTATAGAAGATAGAATACCCGTGAGCAAGAACAAAAAGATTAAGGTTGTAAATGTGAAAATCTCTCCCAAGGGTTATGAACTTGATGATAAAGGTATAGTGGAATTCAATCTCAAAATTCCGGCAAAAACAAAGGAATATATTACAGTCGAATATAAAATCGTAGTTCCGAAAGGGATGAATGTAGGAGGTATATATTAGAATTATAAAATTCATACTACTAATCGTCTTGATCCCCTTTATGATATATGGCTCGATTGAATGGGGAGGTGGTGTAAATGATGTATATACACTTACTTTTGCTAATTCAAACTGGAGGCAGGATAATCTTCTTAATGGTAAATTGAATATAAAAAATAAAATAGCAAACTATGTTATGTTTACCGAGGCAAATATGTATATTACAAACAGTCGTGGTTCGTCCGCTGAATTCCTTCTCAACAGATTATATGTCGCTGCGGATATTAATCTGCTTGAAATTACGATAGGAAGACAATTTTTTATAACAAGCTCGGGACGGATGTTCAGGATCAACAACTTTATGCCGGAGATATATTCTATTTTTTACACACCCGAATCTATGGGGAGGGATGGTATTTCAATTCTGTTATATCCTCCCGTTAATTGGTTTGGTTTCAGAACCGGGATTTTTATAAATCCGCGAAAGGATAATATTAAAGATAACAGTGCCGTTTTTGAGGAAGAATTGAATATTTCGAATTTAAATCTAAAATTCATACAGATGTATAACAGATACAGAATAGATTTTAGTGTTTTTGACAGGTATGTCTTCTGTATATCTGCGAATATGGATTGGGTATTCGGTTTAAACGGAGAAATACAAACTTATGCAAACAGATTGGATTATGATTCACTCGATTGTATGTGCTCGGCTATGGTTGATTATACGATGCCAATTGGGAATGGAATTTACACGGATATCGAATTTCTTTACAAGAGTGATGTAAATTACTTATTATTTTATTTCCCGCAAATCGAAAATGGTAATTATATGTTAGCTTGTGAAATATCATATCCATTCAATCTGTCATATACGGGAGGTGTATTCTCTCTGTATAACATATCCGACGGATCAATACTAACAAGTGTTATTTTAAAGATGGGCAAACAGATACTCCATACGACTTTGATGGGAGGTTATTGTCGATTAGGTAGTGGTGATTATAATTGTACAGGTTCAATTATGTTTCAATATTCATTTTGAGGTGATATATGATAAAGTTAGAAAATTTAAAGAAAACATACAATCCGGGAAAAATAGAGGTCCATGCACTTGATAATGTGTCGATAAATATTGAAGAAGGTGAATTTCTCACCATTCACGGACCATCCGGCTCCGGGAAAACAACATTGCTGAACATTTTAGGATGTCTGGACATAGCAACATCAGGTGATTACTATTTTAAGGAAAGGGATGTCTCGAAACTTTCCATGTCAGATCTTTCGAACATTAGGCGCACTAATATTGGCTTTATATTTCAGACATATAATCTTATACCTGTTCTTACGGCTTATGAGAATGTGGAACTTTCTCTTATGCTTGCACACAGAAAATATAAGAAAGAGGATATTTTGAATGCTCTGGATGATGTCGGTATAAAAGACCTTGCCAAAAGATTTCCAAGAGAAATGTCAGGGGGGCAACAACAGAGGGTGTCGATTGCAAGAGCACTTGTGAAATCCCCGAAACTGATTCTTGCGGATGAACCTACGGCAAACCTTGATTCCGAGAATGCTACAATGATAATGAAAGCAATGAAAGAGATGAATGAAAAGTATAATGTAACATTTGTTTTTTCGACACATGACCCGCTTGTTATGAGTTTTGCAAAGAGACTAATCAAGCTAAAAGATGGAAAAATCGAAACGGATGAGAGAAAATGATTAAAAGATTATTTACATTAGCTTTCAAAAACATATTCCGGGCAAGGAATAGAACAATGATAACAATCATTGCATATGCTTTTGGTATCGGTCTGTATGTTTTTATGAACTCTTTACTTACGGGATTTTATAATACATCCGTTAAAAATATTATAGACAAAGATATAGGCAAAATAAAGGTAATGGGAAATGATTATAATCTCGATGATGCAGTCCCTCTCCCCGAGACATACTTCGAATATACAAAATACACTGATATATCAAAGCAATATGAATATTGTTCACCGGATATGCAATTCATTGCAAGTATAATTACGAGTGATGTTAGTGCCAAAACTGTTATTCGGGGGGTCGAAACTGATAAAGCAAACTCTGTTTTTCATTATAGTAATGATATTGTAGAGGGGGTATGGATTGATCAATGTAACGATAACGAGGTAGTTATCGGAGGACGGATTGCTCATTCACTCAACTTGAAATTGGGAGATGTGTTTACATTGATATTTAAAAACAGAGATGGGAATTTCGACGCATTCGATCTTAATGTAGGAGGTATAATATCCACGGGAAATCCGAATATAGACAGGTTATCGATTTTTATGCCACTTGCAAAAGCACAGGAATTTATGTCAGCTAATGGACTTATATCCGGTATATCTATTAAAACAAAAAAATATAATACTGAAAAAATAAAAATAAATGAGACATTTACCGGTGTCTCCGCTTATACATGGGAAGATTTGTCGGAAGATTTCCTAAATCTCGATAAGATGAAGAGTGGTTTTAGTTCAATACTTATTTTTATGATTGTAATTGTTGCAACGGTAGGTATATTCAATACGATTTTACTCGGTATGTTCGAAAGAAAGAGAGAAATCGGAATGTTAAAGGCAATGGGTATGTCAAGGAGACAGATTGAATTGCTCTTCTCGATTGAAGGGGGGATTATCGGTTTTGTAGGTAGTGTAGCAGGCATTGCATTCGGATTTCTTATTAATTTACCTTTTGTGATTAAGGGATTTGATATATCAGTGTATGGTGATATGGATATCGGATATCCTGTTCAGGGGGTTGTTAAAAGCTTATGGGGTTTTGAATTCATCATACCTGCCCTTATCTTAGGTGTTATTATTGCAGTTCTTGCGAGTTATTATCCTGCAAGAAGGGCTGCAAGACTTGAACCCGTTAAAACACTGAGGGATTAATATGATTAATAAAATGGCTTTAAGAAATCTGTTTAGAAATAAGGCAAGAACAATTGTTGCTTTATTTTCAATAACTATTGCAGTAATGTTTGCAGTAATAATGTTGAGTTTCATCAATGGTATTATTAGTTCATATATGGAAAATTATATTAATTTTCAGTATGGTAATATCCGGGTGGCAAATACCAAATTTTTCGACAAAGAGGATTATTTTCCCATAAAATATACTGTCCCCGAATCTCTTGCCGACGAAATATCGGAAATCGAGGGGGTGAAATCCGTATCGAAAAGAATTAAAGTACCTGTTCTTATAGGATATGGAGAAGATTCCAAACAAGCACTCCTTTTTGGCATCGATATAAAAGTGGATGAGGAAATACTCAAACTAAGGCGTTCCCTCAAGGAAGGCGAGTATATTGATAATAAAAACACATGTATTATCGGCATTACGCTTTCCAATAAATTAAATGTAAAAACAGGGGATACGATTCTTATCGTTAGCTCAGACAGATTTTCCTCTCTTAATGCAATAAAATTAGTAATAAGCGGTATATTTGACCTCGACGGGGCATATTTCAATTCAAAGTTAATATTTACCTCATATAAAAACGCTCAAATCCTTACAAGAGCTTACAATAAAATTACAGAAATTGTTATAATGACAAACAATGATTATCATAATGTAACAAAAACAATAAGCAAGGATCTTCCGGAAGAATATAAAGCCGTACCTGTCGATAAAAGCGGTCAGCTTTACTTCTGGTTTAAATTGGCTCTCTCAATATATAGGGTTATAAGTTTTGGGATTATTTTACTCGGAGGAATGATAATCATAAATACAATGCTTATGATAGTAAATGAGAGAAAGAGAGAGATTGGAATGCTAAAGGCGATGGGTATGGATAATCTTAAGGTTGAAAAGCTGTTTATGACGGAAGCTTTTTATCTTGGAGTAGCAGGGAGCTTTCTCGGAATCATTTTAGGCGGAATTGCAAGTTACAATTTATCAATCAAAGGAATCGTTATACCTGATATGGGAGACATGGATTTTATGATTCAATCGCACCTTTATGGAGAATTCAGTATTCCCGTACTTATATTTATGTTTGCAGCAGGAATTATTTTAACAACAATGATTACATACCTCCCTGTAAAATCGGGGGTAAACAAAGAAGCAGTAGATCTGTTAGAGAGGTAGATAATATGAAAAAATATATAATTTTAATTGTAATATTTTTATTCCCGTTCATTGCCAATGCAATTACACCTGATAAATTACTTAAAGAGATAGACAATAAACAATTTTATCAGTCGATTGTTTATAAATCCGTTATGAATATCACATTCGAAGGTGAAAAACTTCAGAAAAAGATGAATGTGTACCTGAGAGATACGATAAGCACTTATATCGAAGTTTCTTATCCTCCGGAGGAGAAAGGAACACGATATTTAAAATTAAAAGACGAGATGTGGATATATCTTCCTGCTGCTGATGATGTTATAAGGATTTCAGGACATATGCTAAAACAGAGTATGCTGGGGAGTGATATGTCATATGAAGATGCTTCTTCGAATAATAAATTAAGTGAAATATATGATGCCGAATTCGATACGACAAATCAAGATGTTGATATGTATGTTCTTGATCTTACTGCAAATGTCAAAAAAACATCCTATTATAGAAGGAAATTGTATATCGATAAATCCAATAAACTTATATTGAAAATGGATCTTATAGCTAAGAGTGGAAAATTGCTGAAAACAATGAAGTTTGAAAATTATAAAATATACGGAGGAATATATATTCCCGGATATATGCTGATAGAGGATAAAATTAGGGGTAATTCATCTACCGAAATGTATTTGAACGATATTAAGATAGGGAAACAGCTTCCAGGAAGAATGTTTACAAAGGCGTATTTGAGAAGAAAGAGTTAGAATAGATAATCACCCTCACCTTAGTCCTCTCCCTGCCTACGCCAAGGCTTCGGCAGGCAGGCCATCAAGGGCGAGGAAGAAATAGGGGAAGATGAGATCCTGAAATAAATTCAGGATGACAGGGAAAAGACAAGTGATTGGGGTAGGCCTGCCCCTACGATTAACGGTTTACGATTTACAAAACAGCTATGTCATTGCGAAGGAAGTGAAGCAATCCTATAAGAGTGAATTTAGATTGCTTCGCCTGCCTG